>NZ_JAYGHC010000024.1:71453-84405 GCF_034932285.1 Cronbergia sp. UHCC 0137 | reverse complement strand
AATTTGAGCTATATTCCAATTTTGTTAATTACAGCCTTTCATGAGTCTAGTGTAGTTAAAGGGTTGGATGCTGGTGCAGATGATTTCATTCGCAAACCATTTGATACAGATGAATTACTAGCACGAGTGCGATCGCTCTTACGTCTCAAGCACAGTATTGACGAACAAGAAAAAATGCTTCGTCAGCGAGAAGATTTTGTTTCTCGTCTTACCCATGATCTGCGAACCCCCCTTGTAGCAGCAGATCGGATGCTGAGTTTGTTTCAACAGGAGGCATTTTGCGAAATTTCTCCCACAATGAAACAAGCGATCGCTGTGATGATTCGCAGTAACCAAAACTTAATGCAAATGGTCAACACATTACTCGAAGTCTATCGTTTTGAAGCCGATAAAAAAACCTTAAACCTAGAAAAATGTGATTTAAAAGAAATAGCCCAAGAGGTAGTCAGCGAACTAATTCCCCTAGCTAGTGAAAAAGGGTTGACTTTGAAATTAGATACCCATCAATTAAATCAATTAGAAAATGATCCTGGTATAACATTAGGCGATCGGCTAGAACTACGACGGGTGTTAAGTAACTTAGTTGGTAACGCCATTAAATTTACAGATACAGGTAGCATCGAAGTTCGGATTAGTGAAACATCAACCACAGATCAAGATACAGTAATCATTGAAGTAGCTGATACAGGTTATGGAATTGCTCCCGAAGATCAAACAACTATTTTTGAGCGATTTCGTCAAGGTAAAAATAAAAGATCAGGTAGTGGTTTAGGTCTACACTTATCTCGATGTATTGTAGAAGCTCAAAATGGCAAAATAGAAGTTTTCTCAGAACGAGGTAAAGGCAGTACATTTACAGTCCAATTACCCAAGAAAATCTGATCACGTCTGGGAGAGAAGTCGAACCCGACAATCCCAATGTTTTTCGGTAATTTACAGTTTTTTACATAGCCGTCTACTTACCTAATCCCTACCCCCGTCACCTGTCACCTGAACCCAGCAAGGCTCGAATTTCCCATCCAGTAATCGGTGAATAATGGCCTCTAAATCCTCAAGCATATAAGGCTTACTGATGTAGTCATTAAAACCTGCTTTCATAATACGTTCTCGCTCCTCCACACCACCTAAAGCCGTAACAGCAACTACTGGAATATGGCGAGTCAATGGTTCTTGCTTCAGGTGACGCACAACATCTATACCACTAAGTCCAGGCAAAAAAATATCCAATAAAATCAAATCTGGCTGATATTCTTTTGCCACTATTACTGTTGTAGAACTATTTGTTTGACCAATAAATTTACACCCAATTGACTCAAGGGCATAACTAATTAACAGTAGACTATCTTCATGATCTTCTACTACTAAAATCAAAGGTTGACGAGTGCTTTGTCTCTTTTCATCACTCATGAATGAATGTGCCAGATACATCTCTTCTCCAGAAGATTAAATTACGATTCGTCGTCTTGCTGGTGAGAACAGGGGACTAGCTCTTTTTTCGCTTGCACCCAGTTAAAAACCTCTAAACTGATTAGCTCTAACAGACACCTTTTGATTATATGCAAAACTACAGAATATTTTCCTAATTACTTCATAATAAATTTATAGATAAAAATAAAATATTTAAGTACAGTATTATCCCTATTGTATGGAAAATAATATATTTTTTTATATACAGGATTGACACCTAAAAAGATTGCTGAGTATGAGATTATGCCTTGATATTTTTTTTAGATAAAACTCTTTGAAAATTTTAAATGTAAATTCTCATATCTATGTTATAATAGTTATCGCTACAACTAAAAAGTTGATAAGTTAGTTTGGAGAGGTGTCCGAGTGGTTGATGGTGACGCACTCGAAATGCGTTTTGGGGTAACTCAACGGGGGTTCAAATCCCCCCCTCTCCGTTTAATCAATACCAAGTAAGAATATATACATATTTTTTCAATACAAATGGAATTTTTATATTCCATAATTTTTACATATATTGTGATGCTGACCTAGTGGTCTGTCAATTTTCTATTTGTGGATAAAGACGCTTGAGACGGATACGGGCATCCGCTGTTGTGAACTGCCAATCTACAGATTTTTGTGAATGATTGCGCTGAGTGTACCAAGCCGTTGTTTCTTGTTCTAAAGTTTCAATATCAGGAATCCGACGATCTAAGCATTGCCGAGTCATTGCGGACAGTTCGTTTTCAGCGATATTGAGCCCTTCGGGTTCAGCAGTCGCTCATGGGGGAAACCCTCAAGACCGCGCTGCTTCACCAACTTCCATGTTTAGGGGTGATCAGGATATTGACACCTTAGTAGTAATGACGGAGTGCAAAGTAAGTAAAGCTACATTCTACAGAGCGATCGCTAAATTCCAAGAGCTTGAATTGTTCGACTTTCAAGATCAAGGTATCAGTATTCGTAACCTCAATGGTGTATTTAGTCTCAGAAATGAGACAACAGTCTCAAAAATGCGAAAATCAATCGCCAAAACCCAGTTCTAGCAAGGATTCCAATTCTCCTCAGACTATACAGACTTATTCAGACTATATAGACTCTCTCTCAAATCATGAGAAAGAGAGTTTTTTAAAATTTGGTTTTGAAAAAGCGAATAAGTTACCCAGGCCACCAGAGCTTCCCCACAAGTGGATAGAAGTACATTGGCAGGAAATATCAGCAGAGTGGATGAAGCTACAGGGTAAAATTCCTCAAGTTCAGCAGCAAAAATGGAAAAATCACCCCTATCGAATAGATGGGAAAACATTAAGGCATTCCTATGATAAGGGAAAGAATAAAAAAGCCATCCACATGGTAAGTGCATGGGCAACTACTAATCGCCTAGTATTAGGACAATGCAAGGTAGAAGAAAAGTCAAATGAAATAACAGCAATACCGGAATTAATTAAAGTATTAGATATAGCCGGATGTTTAGTAACGATTGATGCGATGGGATGTCAAAAAGAGATAGTTAAATCAATTGTAGAGAAGTCAGGTGAATATATTATTGCACTAAAAAAGAATCAAGGCAATCTATATAAAAATGTGGAATAAGCATTCAAAGATGCTATAGCCAAAGGATTTGATGGATTCAAACATAGTAAATTCAGTACAAAAGAAGATGAACATGGAAGAGAAGAAATCCGTCATTATTTAAACTCATTACATTGGGTGTTGGATGTAGCTTTTAGAGAGGATGATTGTCGGATAAGAAAGGATAATGCACCGCAAAACTTTGCAGTTCTACGTCATATAGCAGTTAATCTTCTAGGAAAAGAAAAGAGCCAAAAACTAGGAACTAAAAGTAAGCGTTTTTGTGCAGGATGGGATGATGAATATTTAGAAAAGATTTTAGAATGTATCTGATGAAAATCAGAAAAGATAGATACACATAAATATAAACGATTTATTTTTCTATTGATTCTGCAATAGAATCTAGATTTTTGATGTCAAAAAATATAGCTATTAATATATAGAACTGAACAAAATAAATCCATCATCAAAAATAAATAATTACTCTAAATTTATTAAATTTTTAGGATACTAATAAAGGAATTTATCAGATTTTGAATGAAATGACATATTTTTCCAAATTGATGCACTAATATAGTATTTTGTCAAGATAATTTAGATGCGTTTCCCCTGAGTGGTGATGAAAGGTTGTGTTTTGTTTAGCCAATTGGCTGGCTATGGATTTGTAGCCAATCTGCGAGGTTTTGCATTTCGATGTCTTGGCTTTGCTGGCTGGCGGCGAGTTGCCAAAAGTAACGGGCGGCTTCAATTTCTGAGGCGATTAATTCAATACCATTTAGGGCGAGAAAGGTATAGACGGCGATGAGGGCGATGCGTTTGTTGCCATCGATAAAGCAATGATTTTTGATTAGTCCATAGCCATAGGCGGCAGCGAGTTGGTAGAGGGTCGCGGTTTGCTCGCTGTAATAGTAGAGGTTTTGTGGTTTGTGGAGGGTTGAGTCTAGTGCGCCTGTGTTGAGGATGCCCAGCACTCCGCCAGATTCGGCAAGGATTTCGCCATGAATTGCGATAATTTCCTTTTCGTTGAGCCAGTATGGTTCTGTCATTTGGCGAGGTCGATCAGGGCGTTACGATATTTTTTGATGCCACGCCTTGCAATTTCCATTTTTTTAGCAAAGTCGGGATCGAAGGCGGTGATTTCGTAACCGTTGGGGGTTTTGGTCAAATAAATATTGTCACCGTCGTCAATATTCAGGTTAGCAGCGATTTCTTTGGGAATGATGACGCTGAGGGAGTTACCGCGTTTTTTGACGTTGAGTAGCATGATGGCTGTTTCTCAAGGTTTGATTTTGTTTCATGCTAACACTTGTTACTACAAATGTTGCAACGTTTAGTTCTGATAATTTTTAAAATGTTAGTTTGCTGCTATTACCGCAATCAGCGATCGCTTCGCCCCATTCAAATAGCGCGTTAACTATAAAATTGTTGAATTAATTATTCCCGCTTAAATTTCCAGATTATTTGTAACTGCTTACCAACTGCTGGATCAAAATGTCTGGCGATCGCTACGCTCTCTATTCCTTCAGTCCCGTCAGGGATACGCCGAAGGCATCGCCATATCCCCACACGACTCGGTGGTACTTCAAATTTAGGATCTGTAACTGTATACTTTGCATTCTAGTACGGATGAGGGAGATGCCGTTTTAGTTCAACAGCATGAAAACCCTGTTGAGAGTCAAAACTGTTGACGTGCTTACTATCGTTCATAGATCGGAATAACACAAATTCCACAGGAATTCCTGTTTTGGTTGTTAATAATTGAACTCGCACACCATAGAAGTATCTTTTCTTGGAAGCAATATAACCTCTATACTGCTCTGACTCAATTAACTTGACATTAAAAATACGAATACTATCACACATTGGCACAGGGAATGAGTCTAAAAGATACTCTGTATCATTACTGATTTCTTTAAGTATCATTCCCATTTGATGAAATAAATCGTTCATTAACATGAAAACTCCGTGCAATCTTCTATTAAATCGTGATTTATCTAACATATTCGGTATCAAACCATGTTCTTTCATATAATTGCAAGCCTTACTATGGTTGCCACTGAAAAACATTGCTGCACACACAGCCGTTGTGATAATTTCTGCATCACTGACCACTCTCCGACTATCTTCTTTATGCCCAATCGCTTTCAATAAGTCATCTGTGATAGCATATATGGCAATTATTTCGTTTAACATACACCCCTCCTCTTTTTCTTTCTGGAGGGGATTTTATTACTTTATTGACCCACTGCATTCACAAAGTCCAGCAAGGGCAACCGCTCTTCCCCATAACTAGCAACTTGGGTTATTATTGATTTTTTAAAATATCTTCTGTATGAAGAACAATGCAAAATCAAACATCTTCGCGGTATGATAAAAACACTAAATAGTTTGATGAGGTATAGATAGGTTATATCCTTAAATCCTAACCCACTGCAAAATCAGTAAACTGTCTCATATAAGGTGGCTTAAAACCTAAAACAATATCCGTTTTTGGTACTCCCAAATCCACCAACTCACTAGCTACACCTTCCTCAGTAAAATCTCTCTGAATCCAAATTTTTCCATCTCTAATATCTACATGAATAATTGTCCCATAAGCCCTTTCATTATTTTCCCATCCTACATGAACTACTAAATAACTATTTCTTTCAGAATCAAAAATTAACTCCTTTTCTGTTCCGTTGGAAGCATGATTTTCTGTATGTCTTGCTAATACAGTTTTTACCAATTCAGGATAATTCATTCCTTCCATAAAACAATCTCCTGTTTAATAGCTTCAAATATCAATTCGTAGGGTGCATTAAGAGCGCGACGTAAATAAAATTAATTCATGAGATTAAATTTAATCAATTTTGGTGCGTTACGCTTCGCTAACACACCCTACTGTCTGAATCAGGATTTCCAGGATTTAAGGATGTACAGGATGAAGAGAAAATTAATCTTTAAAATCGGAAATATTACCAGATAAATATTCATACAAAATCCTGTAAATCCTCTAATCCTGAGCATCCTGATTCAGACAAAAAATATTTGTAATCTAAACAAACCAATTCTCATTCTATCCTCTCTCTGCGTCTCTGCGCCTCTGCGAGAGAAAAAAAAGGGATAAGCCCAAAAGCCTATCCCCAAAAAATCAACTAAATGATTTACGTTCCAGACTGCCAAGAATTGATATAGTCAATTTGATCTGCTGTCAAACTATCAATGAAAATGCCCATAGCTTGCAACTTCAAACGAGCAATTTCTTCATCCACTTCTCTAGGAATAGAGTGCAAACCAGCAGCTAAACTACCCTTATTCTTCACCAGGTATTCAACAGCCAAAGCTTGGTTAGCAAAACTCATATCCATAACTGCGCTGGGGTGTCCTTCAGCAGCAGCCAAATTAATCAAACGTCCTTGTCCGAGTACAACAACGGATTTACCATTTGTCAATTTATACTCTTCAGTGAAAGGACGGACATCCTTGATTTCCTTAGCATTAGCGGCTAAGTATTTCAAATCAAGTTCCAAATCAAAGTGACCAGAGTTACAAACGATCGCACCGTCTTTCATCACATCGAAGTGTTCACCCCGAACGACGTGCTTGTTACCTGTCACAGTAATGAAGATATCACCGTGAGGTGCTGCTTCCGCCATTGGTAGCACACGGAAACCATCCATAACGGCTTCAATTGCCTTGATGTGGTCAATTTCGGTGACAATGACGTTTGCACCCATCCCACGGGCGCGGAGGGCTGTTCCCTTACCACACCAGCCATAACCGACAACCACAACAGTCTTACCAGCTAACAAAATATTTGTAGCGCGGATAATCCCATCTAAGGTAGATTGACCAGTACCATAGCGGTTATCAAAGAAGTGCTTGGTGTCTGCGTCGTTGACGTTCATCGCAGGGAAGGTGAGAACGCCTTCGTTAAACATGGCGCGTAACCGCACGATCCCAGTGGTGGTTTCTTCGGTGCTACCAATTAAATCTGCGATTTGGTGTTGACGATGTTGAACCAATTCTGCTACCACGTCGCTACCGTCATCAACAATGATGTTGGGGCGATGATCTAAGGCTATTTGCACGTGGCGGTTATAGGTGGCGCTATCTTCGCCTTTTTGAGCAAATACGGAAATTTCATGATCAGCTACAAGACTTGCAGCTACGTCATCTTGAGTTGATAAGGGGTTACTAGCAATCAATACAGCATCAGCACCACCGGCTTTAAGAGCGATCGCTAAATGTGCTGTTTCTGTGGTCACGTGGGCGCAAGCAACAAGGCGCAATCCAGCAAAGGGCTTTTCTTGCTCAAAGCGATCGCGGATTTGCTTCAATACGGGCATTTCTCGTCCAGCCCATTCAATCCGTTGTCTTCCCAAGGGAGCGAGAGCGAGGTCTTTAACCTCGTGCTTTAATCTGGGAGTAGTTGCAGTCATGAAAAATTATCCTTTAAAAAATGAAACAGGTCTATAAACCTTCACGTACTTTAACAATATTTTCTGACAAGTAGCCATATTTTCTGGTAAATATCAGCCAAGGTAATTTTTCAAGGATTATATACGAAAATATATCAGATTTGATATAGTAAAAATATGGAGCAAACTAATAAACCCCTAGTTTGGTTGCATGGACAAGTGAAAACTCCACCATTCACAGACACAGCACGAATAGAAGCTGGTGTATTACTGCGGCAATTACAGCAAGGTGAAAATTTAGAAATGCCTCATTCACGACCAATGCCAAATATTGGACCACACTGTCATGAATTAAGGATCAGAGATATAGATAAAAATTGGAGAATTATTTATAGAATTGACGACGATGCAATATTAATTGTGGAAGTATTTAACAAAACTTCTAGAGAAACACCAGATAGTGTAATTGATACCTGCAAAAAACGATTAAGTAAATATGACAGAGATTGAGAGGATAAAATTTTATGGATAAATTAAAGAGAGAACGTCTAGAAGCTAAAGGTTGGAAAATTGGCACAGTGACAGAATTTTTGGAATTAACCCCAGAAGAAGCAGCATTAGTAGAAATTAAATTAGCTCTCAGTCGCAGTTTGAAAGTAAGAAGACAAAATTTAATGACTCAGACTGAATTAGCTAATAAAATTCATTCTAGCCAACCCAGAATTGCTAATGCTGAAAATGGAGATGATTCTGTTTCCATTGAGTTATTAATACGTGCAATGTTAGCTACTGGTGCAACTCCCCAGGATATTGGCCAAATAATTGCTAGTGTTCAGGGATGAGTGTTAGAGAGTTATTGCGAAACTGTATATTCATAAATAGCAGTGAGTGTAATTGATTAAATCAATGAAGCCAAAGTTTGCATCAACACCTTAGATTCCTTACCCATCTGACCTTGTAATAAAAATTGATACCATTGTTGTAATTGTTGGCGAGCTAAACTATAAAGTGGATCATCAATAGCTGAATTAAAAAGTTCCACTATCGCTTGTCTTTGAGTTTTTCCGCGTCCTAAAATCCTCAGCCAGAGAGTTGAAACATCTACAGGCAATTCACTTATAACAACAATATTAGTACAAAAAATTGGAGGCAAATTATAAACACCTGGAATATTTATAGCAGATGGCTTGACTCCAAACCCTTGAAAATGGTCAGGAAAAATAGAGGGAACGATGATCAATTGGGTTTTATTCTCATCCTCTTCCGATTCTTCCTGATCTGTATCTTTCAAAGTTTCATTTACAGGAATAATTCCGCCATGACTTTCACTTGTCCACGTTAAAAAATGACTGATACAGGTTCGTACTTCCTGTGCGTCTGGTGTCCAGCGTAGAGGTTGAATAATACAGGGAGTCGAAGTAAGTTCTCCCAATAATCCCAAGGATGTCCTAGATTTATTGATATCAGGTTCAAACAATACATCTACCAGTTTTGCTTCCGCTACCACTTCAGGACTAACCAATATACGAGGGTTATTAGTAAGGAGTGTTTCTATGTATGTACGTTCCCAACCAAATCGAGAAGGATGTTTATAAACTCTCAATTTAGGGTCGCGGGGAATAGGTTCATTCAGGAAAATATTACCGTAATTACTAAGTAGTACAGAAAGGTAATTTTGAGCAAAAATCATAAAAGATGGTCGAGACATAGGAAATTTATCAAAAACATTGTTTCTAAATATGGTTCACAGGTAACAGGTAACAGGGGAAAGAGACAATATTTTGTAATATTGTTAGAAATTTTGCCTCATTTCTTATACAGATTAAGATTTCTGGTTTTTTTGCCTAGATTTTGCATATTAACTCAAGTTGCTAGTTATTAATTTTGCGGATATTTTGTAATGTGTAGGGTGCGTCAGACAGAATAATTTAGGCTAAAATCACTAATTTTAAGTTTCTGACGCACCTTAATTTGATCTAACTAGCAACTTAGGTTATTAGGTACTGAAGAACCAATCTTAAATCATTCTATATCACGTTGAAATAAATTATCGTAGAGACGTTCCATGGAATATCTCTACTACTACAATCAAAAATACAGCATATTGTTAATTTTCTACTCGATTCTGTTGTTGTAGTAATTCTTCAAAATTCTCTAATGAAGCAACTGTAACTGCTTGTTTTACAAGACTTTTTAGAAAATCTAAATCCTTGAGAGAATTTATCTGATTTTTTAGGTTATCTGATAAATTTCCAAATCGTGTTTCTAGGATTTGAATTACATTTTCATGCCCCATTTTCAACATTCCATCAATTTCAAAACTGGTTAAAAAAGGCATACGGTTTTCCTCCTCATAACGATTTAATTCTGTTTTGAATTGAAATTGTAGTGTTTCCGGTAATGTCATGATCCATTCAATAAACCGGAATAATTGGCGAATTTGTTCTCCTGTATAACCTAATTGATAAAGTCGTCTAACTAGATTTGATTTGAACTGAAATCTCTGTTGTGCGTTACCTTGAGTAGCTTGGGTTTGCAAATGGGCTATAATAATAATAGCAAAGGGGTTATTGCTTTGTTCTAAAACATCATTGCTATAATCTAATAGTTTGATGCTAGGAAAATGTAAGTGACTTTCAAATCCCCATGCACTATAACTATAAGATGTTGGTCGCCAGTTGGGGTTGTCGTCTCCTAATACTGCAAAACTAAAAACTTTTAGGCAGTAGCGGTCGAATAATCTATGATTATAAATATACATCCTTTCGGCAAAGTCAGCTTGTTCTTGTCCTTGAATTTCTATATGTATCAGGACTAAAGCGTTTTCTCCGTTACGGAGAGTGACTTTCAGGAGTTTATCAGCTAAACGTCTTCCTGTTTCTGAGTCTCGGATCAGTTCTTGTAATTCTGTGTCTAGAGTTTCATAGCCTTTTTCCCAGTTAATGTCTTGATAGACTTCTGGAAAGCAGTATTCAATGAATGGTTCAAGGTAAACTGTTATCGCCTCTTTCCACGCACTGTCATAGTCTGAGTTTGGTTGATTGTTCATAGAGAAATAAGTAAATATCCTAAAACTTATAAAAATATCTCACGTTTCTCGTAGCTTATTTTGACAACCAACCATATTTGCTCATAATATAGTTATTTGCTAGTTTATAGTACCTTCACCTGACCTATAAGCAATATTAACACCCTATCTAGCTTTTTGTTTTTTCATCCTTCTCTGGTAAACTCATCACCAACCTTGTGAATTGCCCAAGGAGGTAGTTGATTGTTAGTTCAATTTTTGGCGATCGCAGGTACAATGGTAATAGCCGTTGGCACTGCAACCAAAGTTACAGCCCAGATTCCTTTTTTATCCTATCCCCCCAGTCCCAACAATTTAACCAATCAAGTAGATAACAAAATCATCACAGGCTGGATATATTTAGATGGTCGCCGTTTATTTGCGATCGCTGCCTCGAAAAACAACTTTCCCCAACGAATACAAAACATTCAACAGAATTTACAAGCCATTACCCATAATTATCTCCAAACATCCGCCAAAGAAGTCAAAGTTGAAATCCGCACCTTAAACGCATTACCAGTCATCTACGTCAACGACCAATACCTGATGACGATTACCTACGAAGATGCACCCCAGGGAAACCCCTTAGTCTTAGCTAATCAAATCAGTGACACACTACAAAACAACCTCCCATTAGCCAAAAAAGAACGACAAACTAGGTTTTTAATTCAGCAAGGTCAAATTGCCGCAGGTAGCGTAGTCGCAATGTTAATCTTGAGTTGGGGTATACGTTCCTGGCAACGACGTTTAAGTAAAGAAGCAGAAAATTCCCTTCCCCCCAATTTACCAGCCAGCAAACCAATCACCACCTTACTCAAACAACAACAAGAAGAACATCTTTCCGAAGTCAAAAAAAGATTATTTCAACTAGCCCAATCAGGGATTTGGGGAAGTGGCAGCTTCTTAATTTTAGGTCTGTTTCCCTACACGCGAGCCTTTCAAGTAGGTATTCTCACCGTTGCTCAAATTCCTATCCGCTTGGGTGTCGTTGTCTTAGGAACTTATGTGGCCATCCGGTTTACTTACGCCTTAATTAATCACTTCACATCCACCATCGTTAGCGGAGGGGCTCTACTCACCCCAGAAACATCAGAACGCCTACAACTGCGAGTTTCTACCTTTTCCGGCGTAACCAAAAGTATTTCTACTATTATCTGGGTCGGAACTGGCATTTTGGTAGCATTAATAGCTTTGGGTATAGATATTGTCCCTCTCCTCGCTGGGGCTAGTTTAGTCGGTGTGGCCGTGTCTCTAGCTTCCCAAAACTTAATTAAAGATGCAATTAACGGCTTTTTAATTATCCTTGAAGATCAGTATGCCCTTGGTGATGTGATCAATGTGGGTGATGTCGGTGGATTAGTGGAAAATCTAAATCTGCGGATGACTCAGTTACGGGATGGAGAAGGACGCTTAATCACCATCCCCAACAGCGAAATTAAAATTGTCGCCAATCTCTCCAGTCGCTGGTCAAGGGCTGATTTAACCATCCCCATTTCCTACCAAGCTGACATAGATGAGGCGTTAAAAATCATTGAAACCGTAGCCTTAGATATGGGACAAGATCCTCTATGGCAACGCCAAATCATCGAAAAACCCAGTATTTTGGGAATTGATAATTTTAGCGATCGCGGTATGATGATTCGCGTCTGGATCAAAACCCAACCCCTCAAACAATGGGATGTGGCGCGAGAATATCGTCGTCGTCTCAAAATCACCCTAGACCAAGCCGGATTCTCTATCCCCTTACCCCAACAGTCCATTTGGGTCAATTCAGTCCCATTACTCAAAGAATCCCATCAAAATAATAACCATTACTAATACTTCCTTCCTGCTTAAACCCATAAGGGCAGGATTTCTCTAAATATCTTGTCGAAGCAGTACATTTGTACTATAATAGTTTTTATAGACCCAACTGCTCTAAAAGACTTCTGGAAAATGTATTCTTAGGTTATTACTATGATGAAACATTACATCCTCAACCTCAACCCCACAGCGAAGCACGAATGGGATAGATATATTTTACGTGATCCCTTAACTGCGAAACGTCCAGAAATAGCCAAATTAATTGCTGAAGCAGTCAACGCGGATACAGGCACATATTTAGTCAGTGTCAACATTGAAGTAAGGGTTTTAGAGCAAGCCGCAGTACCTCCAACAGAACAACTCTCCCTTCCTTTTCCAGAACTTACTATGCCAACAAAACTACGAGAAGCCGCCTAATTTCGACTAATCATAGACCATATTCCCAGTCACCGGCTGGGAATTTCTCAGATTTCCTGAATAAATCGAGGAATCAGACTGAAATTTTGAACCCATACTAAAAGGGAAAAGCTGACTGTTGACTGCCCCCTACCTTCTGCCCCCTGCCTTCTGCCCCCTGCCTTCTGCCCCCTGCCTTCTGCCCCCTGCCTCCTGCCCCCTGCCTTCTGCCCCCTGCCTTCTGCCCCCTGCCTTCTGCCCC
>NZ_JAYGHC010000024.1:64488-71428 GCF_034932285.1 Cronbergia sp. UHCC 0137 | reverse complement strand
CCCCTGCCTTCTGCCTTCTGCCCCCTGCCCCCTGCCTTCTGCCTTCTGCCCCCTGCCCCCTGCTCCCTGCCCCCTGCCCCCTGCCCCCTGCCCCCTGCCTCCTGCCCCCTAGCCCTAACGCAAGGACTTTTTCCGCAAACCCTAAATAATCTTACTGCAACTATCTTCAGAATGCAGGAGAATATAGTTAAATTGGTGTAAAATATTGATATGCAGCCTTTTTTATGATAAAGATATCTGTTTGTGTAAATTTCTAACTATTACTGTTTGAGAAACCAGGAATGCTAGACAAAATTTTTGATTATCTGAACTTCCATTTTAGCATTGAAGCCTCTATAGTTTTACTGGTGTTAGTATTTTTAGAGGCGGTGCTATCGGCTGATAACGCCATTGCTCTCGCGGCCATTGCCCAAGGACTAGAAGACAAAAAACTCGAAGGTCAAGCCCTCAATTTTGGGTTAGTTATAGCCTACGTCTTGCGAATTACCCTTTTACTAACTGCTACTTGGGTACAAAAATTTTGGCAATTTGAACTATTGGGTGCAACTTACCTACTATGGTTAGTATTTCAACATTTTACATCTCAAGAAGACGAAGAAAATCACCATCACGGACCCCGTTTTAAATCTCTATGGCAAGCTATACCAGTGATTGCCTTTACAGATTTAGCCTTTTCTTTGGATAGTGTCACCACAGCGATCGCTGTTTCTCAAGAAATTTGGTTGGTCATAGCGGGGACTACCATCGGCATAGTGACACTGCGATTCATGGCTGGATTATTTATTCGTTGGTTAGATGAATTTGCCAACTTAGAAGATGCCGGTTACATCACCGTAGCCTTAGTAGGAATACGCCTTTTGTTGAGAGTGATCAACGAAGATCTAGTCCCACCACAATGGATCATGATTAGCGCGATCGCTATTATCTTAGCCTGGGGATTTGCCAAACGCAACGTCGTCGAATTAACCCCCGCAGAACCCGAAAAAAGCACCCCAGTTTCTAAATCATAATTTCTGTAGAGACGTTCCATGGAACGTCTCCACATTAATGGCAATGCCTATTAGCTTAACTACTCACGCAACCAAGGGGTTAAATGTGGCTCCCAAGTCACCAACTCTTCATCCTTAAACCACAGACTAATTTCCCGTTGGGCGGTTTCTTGAGCATCAGAACCGTGAATCAAGTTCCGACCAATATTAATCCCAAAATCGCCGCGAATTGTGCCAGGTTCTGCTGTTAATGGATTGGTTGCACCAATAATTTTTCTGGCTGCTGCAACAACGCCTTCACCTTGCCAGACCATAGCCACAACCGGACTAGAAGTGATAAATTCGACTAAACCAGCAAAGAAAGGTCTTTCCCGGTGAACATCATAGTGTTGTTCAGCTAATTCCTTAGTGACCTTCATAAACTTTAAGCCCACAAGGGTAAAGCCTTTAGTTTCAAATCGACGGATAATGTCACCGGTTAGCCCCCGCTGTACACCATCAGGCTTGATTGCAATAAACGTGCGTTCCAAAGCTGTCTCCAAAAACATCATCAAAAATTTTATCCGTTAATTGTCAGGTGTTGTTGCACTTTTGTCTAGTAGTCCCTGGAATTTCTGAGGAGAATGAGAAAGCTTGAATCAAAATCAAAGCGTCAGGTTATTAAGTTCACTAAAAGAGCGATCGTATTGGTATGCTCCATAAATAGAACTTGGTTAATAAACCTAAAACTCAGATATATCAAGAGTTTGCAAGTTAAAAGGGTGAATCAGGTGCAAGACATAAGGGTTGAAACTACCAAAAACCTATCACTTGACCAGATTCAAGAATATTCTTCTCCTCTTCTAATTCTTCCTCCGGTCATTGAGCGCGGCCGTAAAGCCTAACGGCATAGCTGACGCTTACCGCGAAGCGTCTCGTAGAGAAGTGCTGACTCCTGACTCCTGACTCCTAGCCCTAATGAAAAGACTTTTTCCACAAATCCTAAATAGTAGAGTGCGTCAGACCCGATAATTAGGCAACAATCAATACTACTCGGTTAAGCAAATTTGTGAACTGAAAACCCCTGTAGAGACGTTCCATGGAACGTCTCTACCCTCCTTAACCGAGAAGTATTGAGACAACAATCAATAAACATCTGACACACCCTACAAGAAAATAAACCCATCATTCTTGGGTTAACAGCTACTAGGCATAAATTATCAACTACCCATTACTCAACTTTAAACTCTTGGCAATCACCGCCAAACTTTCCTCAAACAGTGCCTCACGACCCCAGCGTTGCACCTGTTGACTTAACAAAACTTCTGCCTTCTGTTCCGAAAGAGAACTCACCTGTTGGAACAACCCAGCCGCTTGTGCGCCACCTTGGGTTTCCATACGCATACAACCACCAGTTTCCGAGCAAATCACCGTGCCACAATTTGCTTGAGGATTAGTGGAACTTAAACGTAAGGCAATTAAATCACCAACAATTTCACCAATATCTGCAACCGGAACACCTGCTAATTCAGCCTCTACTTGTCGCTGATCTTGAGTAATAAAGCGAATACGAGTAATATCATAATCACCGTTTTCTCTTTCACAAGATACAGGCATCCATTCCAGCCGACTTGCTAACCAACCCAAATACAACAAAGCTTGAGCAGGATTACCCTTTTCATAATCAATAGTTACACGGTCAATTTCCTTCAGCGCAGTCCGACGACTTGGTGGATCATAAGCTTCCGCAGTCAATTCCTGCCATGCAGCCAAACGCCGCCAATTCAAATCAGCTAAAGGTACACTATTTTCCACCAACCCTTGCAGAGTCAGTAAATCACTTTCTGGTGTATTAAAGTTGCAAGAATCCACAATTACATTATTGCAAACTGCCGCCAAACGCTTAAATAAAGCATTATTTGCATCTGGTGTAGCCTTCCACCAAATGAATTTCGGTAAACCACCAATTAACAAAGCCGGAATCATCCCCCCAATTCTTTCTAAGGCAGTGGCAGTACCAGTGAGAGTAATGTATTCACAGCAAATCAGAGTGCTAGAAGATTGCTTTTGAATTGGACAATAGGCCGATACTTGCGCCTTCACCCCTTCATCTTCCCCAGCAATGGGACACAGAGCAATGATGCGGCAAGGGTTACGAAGAGCGATTTCATCAGCAATAGTAGGACTAGAAGATCCATAGCTGACGTTAGCTACATTATCTTCCGTTGCCCCCTTACGCTGATCTTTAGTGAACTCATCTCGCAATATAGCCAGAGTTTCCGTTGTAGCCGTACCTGTTTCTGGTAATTTATAAGTTCTTTGAACTTCCCGCAATGCTGTTTCTGTTTGTGGGCCTAAAATCCCATCAATCGGCCCATTGTAAAATCCAGAAGCAGCTAATAAATACTGGGTTTCTTCAGGTTCGTAAACCACCAAAGTAAATGTTGTAGCGCGAGTTGCAGCAGGTAAGGAACCGTCTTCACCGGTTATGCCGTAACTTTGCCAAATTTGGTTTAGTTCCGCCTCTATTTCTGTGAGCGAAACGTCCTTGGGCGCTTGCAATGAAAAGATCGTAGGTGCTTGGAGAGCCATAGTCAATTTTGGTTTTTGGATGTTAGTTTTTGGACTGTGGATGAAATAATGGATCATGGTTAATAGATAATAATTTTGCTTTAATTACCAATCACCAATCACCAATCACCAATTAAAAATTCTTAGAGTCTGCGCCAGCGACGACCATCTTGGTTAATTAAGAACTCTGCTTCTGCTGGCTCCCATGTACCTGCTTCATAGCGGGGAATGGTCGTAGGGTCTGCCGGAGCATCCCAAACAGAAAGGGCAGGTGTAACTACTTGCCAAGCTGCTTCCACTTCATCTGCCCGTGTAAATAAAGTTTGGTCGCCCATCATACAATCTAAGAAAAGGCGGTCATAGGCATCAGAAGCAGCTTGAATACCGAAAGACCCATAACTAAAGTCCATATCAACGGACCGGGTGCGAAATTCTGCACCTGGCATCTTCACATCAAAGCGTAAAGATATTCCTTCATTGGGTTGTATCCGCATAGCCAAAATGTTAGCGCTCGCCTGTTGAGCAGCTGAAGTAAACATTCTGGAGGGAACGTCACGGAAATGAATAGAAATCTCACTGACTTTTTTCGGCATCCGCTTCCCGGTTCTTAGGTAAAAAGGCACACCTTGCCAGCGCCAGGTATCTACCATAAACTTCATGGCGACATAGGTGGGTGTAGTCGAGTTGGGATTAACCCCAGGTTCATCATGATATCCTGCTACTTGTTGTCCTTTCATCCATCCGGCGCTGTATTGCCCACGAATTGCGGAATTTGACAGGTTGTGAATATCTGCTAACCGGGTAGCTTGTAATGCTTTAACTTTTTCTGTACGGATACTATCAGCATCCATGGCGTTGGGTGCTTCCATAGCTGTCAAGCAAAAAAGTTGCATGAGGTGATTTTGCAACATATCCCGTAGTGCGCCGGCACTTTCATAATAACCAGCCCGGTCTTCTACCCCTACGGTTTCGGCGACGGTAATTTGTACGTGGTCAACAAAGTGTCTATTCCACAAAGGTTCAAAAATGGCGTTGGCAAAGCGGAATACCAGCAAATTTTGAACGGTTTCTTTACCCAAGTAGTGGTCAATGCGGTAGACTTGGTTTTCTTTGCAATATTTCTGAACGACTTGGTTAAGGCTTTGGGCTGAGGCTAAGTCTCTACCAAAGGGTTTTTCAATAACTAGACGGTGTTTGTAGGGGTCGTCTAGCATTCCTCCTCCTCCTAGTTGCCTAATGGCTTCTGGGAAAAAGTTGGGGGCAACGGAAAGGTAGAACATCCGGTTTCCCCGTGTTCCCCGTTTCTCGTCTAATTCGCTCAATAATGTTTTCAGTTTTTGGTAACTTTCTGGGTCGTCTATATTACCGGGACAGTAGAACAAACCTTGAGAAAAGTCTTGCCAGAGTTCGCCCAGTTCGACGCTACTATGAGCTTCTTCCATGCCTTTTTGCATTTGCTCACGGAAGTATTCATGAGTCCATTCTCGGCGTGCTACACCAACAATTGTAGTTTCTGGGGGAATGCGTCTTTCCCGCCGTAATTTGTAAAGTGCAGGAACAAGTTTACGCCAGGTGAGATCACCGGAAGCGCCGAATATAACTATAATTTGTGGTTCGGGCATCCCTTGTTGTTGTAGACCAACGCGCAGGGGATTTTCTAACAGATTGGGCATAACAATTTTAGATGTTAGGTGGTGGATTAAGTTTTGGTAATGGGTAATTGGTGATTGGTGATTGGTGATTGGTAATGGGTAATTGGTAATGGGTAATTGGAAAAAACTATTCTCCAGTTCCCAATCGCCAGTCCCCAATCTTAATTACCCAGTCCCTACACTGGTGACAATAGCTTGATTTTGCCTTCTAAAGAGTTCATTAAGGACTCGAAAGGTTGGATGGATTTGTCATGGTTGGAGATAGTTGGCGGCACTGTAAGAGTTACACCAACCGTCTAGTTTATCCTTGGCTTTATAAACAGGTCGCAAAATATCCCCACTGCTAGGGATATCTGCGAAAACCAGGGATTCATAAATTTTGTATGTTGGTAACTTTGCCTGTATTCTAGTGGCCGTTTTGAATAAAAGACTCTACTTTTGCTACATCCTCTTTACTGCCAATGATTAAGGGTGTACGCTGGTGGAGAATCTTTGGTACTACGTCTAAAATATCCACTACTCCTGTAGTGGCACGACCACCAGCTTGTTCAATCAAGAAGGCTAAAGGCGCAGATTCATACAACAAACGCAATTTACCTTCTGGTTTGGCAATTGTGCCTGGATAGAGAAACACACCGCCTTGAACTAAAATTCTGTGAATGTCGCTCACCATTGCGCCACTGTAACGAGCGCTATAGCCTTCTGTGCGGTGAACGTAGCGAATATATTCTCTAATTGATTCTTCCCACTGCCAGAAGTTACCTTCGTTAACGCTGTAAACAGCACCATGATTAGGAATCTGGATATTTTCTTCTGTGAGAATAAACTCGCCTAAGCTAGGATCAAGGGTGAAGGAATGAACGCCTTTCCCCATAGTATAGACCAGCATTGTACATGGACCATAGAGGATGTATCCGGCTGCAATTTGCTTATGTCCGTTGGTTAGGAGATCGGTTGCTTTATGATCATCGTCGTTTCCTTCTTGTTGACGAATGGAAAAAATAGAACCTAAACTCAAGTTGGTATCTGTGTTAGATGAACCATCTATGGGGTCGTAAAGCAAGGTATAACGACCAACTGGGCAGTTTTCGGGGATATAGTAAGGATCTTCCATTTCTTCGGAAGCTAGGCGACAAACTAATCCGCTTTGTTTAAATACCGAAATAAATACGTCGTTGGCGTAAACATCCAATTTTTTGACGGATTCTCCCTGGACGTTGACTTCTCCAGTAAATCCCAGCACTCCTTCCATTAGACCGGCGTTGCTCATGCGACGCGCTACCAGTTTACCAGCTAAGGCGATGCGATTCATCAGGGCGCTCATATCCTGGGCTTGACCTGAAAACCCCTGAAATTGCTGGAGAACGTGTCGAGATAAGGTTGTACAATCCCGATCTAGAGCTTTATCTGTAGCGTAGTTAACAGACGAATCTGATGATTCTGGTGCTTGAAGCATTTTTGTTACTTCCTCGTGATTGTTTGCTGTTTCTATCTTAGAAAGGTAATTTGACAACTGAAATATGATTTTAGATAAACTAAAGAAATGGCTATTTTCGTGATGCTAGGGTGCGATAAAATTTTTGAAGGCTAAAATTTCAGTCCCTACAATGATGGGTTCTGTCGTCAGGTACGTCAGATGTCAAATTTGTCTTGATTGTTGGTGAATTATTGAGTCTGACGCACCCTACAGATGACTGTCTGAATCAGGATATCCAGGATTTAAGGATTTACAGGATGAAAAGAAAAACC
>NZ_JAYGHC010000024.1:0-64366 GCF_034932285.1 Cronbergia sp. UHCC 0137 | reverse complement strand
GATAGTGTCGAACAAAAATATCCGACTAGTCTTGAATTTTCTAGGCTGTTCACAACTAGTCGGGACAGGATATTTTATACATTTGTTAGCTTGGCAATTGTTTCTAGTAGTTTTGAGCAAATGAGTTTTGCAAAGCTAGAAACAATATGCTACAAGTATACGGCTTTAATTTTTGTTAAAATTTTGGTTTTTAAGACCAATTACCCCGGCGGTTATCATCCCGTCGGTTATCCTCTCGTGGTTTGGCTTTATTAACTCTCAGTTGACGATCCATCCATTCGGCACCGTCTAATTCTGTAATAGCTTTATCTTCTTGTGCATCTTCAACCATATCAACAAAGGCAAAGCCCCGGAGTCTTCCGGTTTCGCGGTCTGTAGGTAAAACAACTCTTTTGACTTCACCATAATCAGCAAACACGGCTTTTAAGTCTGCTTCTGTGGCGCGGTAAGAGAGATTTCCAACGTAAATAGTCATTATGGGTCACGTAATTGTCAACAAAGAGCGATTGGTTCAGATGAATTACAGAACTAAGGGAACTATAAGCGCCGCATAGTCTGAAGTTCATGGACGGCGAATGTTGCAGGGCATCAACCGTAATGGTTAAATAATCTACAAATTACTATGCCATCAGACTGAACACACGCTAATGTTCATATCATAACTGAAGGTGACGTTTTTCAAAGTATGGGATCTTACAAATACCGATAATATAAAATTATCTATTTTGGGATGATTGCCTGATTTAAGTTAATTATGTTTGATTGTATGCAGCCGGGATGGAGTAAGAATGGTAGTTGTTGAAATTTTACGTTTAGGGGGTTATGATTATGGGATGGCAAGTATCCGCAATTGTTAACTGTTATTGATTAACAATTAACAATTAAACGGTTAAGAAAACATTAATCAATGGAAATTTGTTGAGGTCCAGAGGCTTTGCCGTTCTGTACCCCTGGGGTAGAGGTGGTGGAACATGAACTGAGATGTTGATCTAGCCAAGTTTTAACGGGGTCATCAGCTAGATTCAGTCGCAATGCACCGGAAACTAAACCACCTAAAAATGAAACTGGATGGTGGACGAGTTCTTTAAATATGGGTGAAAGTTCTTCAATGAACATTAAAACCTCCTGGTATGCTGTAATAAGTTATTATTTCTTAATTAATCTTAACGCTAAAAGCGATTTTGGGTGAGTAGTGGTAAGAAGGATGAGGCGATATACTAGCCTAAAATCTATATTAATTATTCCAAATTAGATGACTCTACCCAACTGGATTACTTTTTCTCGACTTTTGGGGATACCATTTTTACTTTACGGTTTATATTATCCCACTGCCGAAAGCAGATGGATATGTTTAACGATATTTTTGGTTGCGGCTTTGACTGATTGGTTAGATGGATATTTAGCGCGTAAACTTAATCAGATTAGTGAATTGGGTAAATTTCTTGATCCTTTGGTGGATAAGTTGCTGGTACTTGCACCGTTGTTGGTTTTGGTGGAGTTGGGAAGGGTGCCAGCTTGGGGAGTATTTGTAATTTTAGCACGAGAGATTGCGATCGCTGGTTGGCGTGTCAATCAAACAACGATCGCTGGGGCAAATATTTGGGGTAAGTTAAAAACCGTAAGTCAAATAGTAGCCATAGCTTTACTAATTGCACCTTTACCTTCAGCTTGGCTAATTCCTAGTTTAACCGCCTTTTGGGTATCTGTGATTTTTACGGTGGTATCTGGTGTAATTTATTTAATTCCGGTTAAGGAATAGGGGGAGGTGATTGGGGATTGGTGATTGGTAATAAAAGATTTATTCCTCCCCTGCCTCCCCTGCTTTCCCTGCTATGCTTTTGCTTTAAACGGCTTTTAAAATTTCCTCATCAACAGAGAAATCTACCTCAGCTTTGTCTTTGGCATTAACCAAATAATCGGTTTCTAGAGAATCTTGCAAGCCAGAGATTAAATCATACTCAGGTTGCCAGTTTAATTCTGTCATTGCCTTATTAACCGAGGCAAAAAAGTGTTGTACCCGCATGGGGAAGGGTTTACGCTTGCCGAAATCGAACTTTTTGGGGTCGTAGTGGACGATTTTGAGAGAATCGGGTGATTTACCAGCAGCTACGGCACAAGCACGGGCTAAACCATCAAAAGTCACATAGCGATCGCCCGAAATATTATAAATTTGATTAATCGCCTTTTCATTACCCAATATTTTAACCATAGCCTGAGCCAAATCTTGGACATGACCTAACTGGGTAATATGCGCTCCATTACCAGGAATAGGAAGAGGGCGATCGCGAACAATTCTATCAAAAAACCAGCTTTCCAACTCATTATAATTTTTCGGACCATAAATATAAGTTGGACGAATAGAAGTAAAAGGAATACCCAACTGCTGCAAATAAGCTTCCGTTTCGTGCTTACCCTTGTGACGACTTTTCGGATCAACAGTATCACCCTCTACATGGGGTAATTGGTCAGATTTGAGGTAAACCCCTGCCGAACTCATGTAAACGAAGTGTTTAACACGGTTTTGGAATATTTCTGCCAGAGGTTGAGTATCAGTGAGTTCCCGACCATTATTGTCAAAAACAACATCAAAATTTTCTGAAGCCAACTTAGCTTTTAGCTGAATTGGGTCAGTGCGATCGCCTATAATTTGTCCTAATCCATTCAAACTTACAGGACGATTACCGCGATTGAACAGAACCACCTCATGGCCAGCTTCTAGCAGCAGCCGAGTTAGATATACACCAATAAACCTAGTACCACCAATAATTAAAATTCGCATATACTAGCCATCTCCATGTCACTTAATCTCTACCTTGAGATTATCAGGTTGCAGTATCCTATCTTCTTAATTTCTTTCTTCCCGTCCTTTGCCTCTTTGCGGTTCATTTAATCCATGACCTTAAAATATGCCTTAGTTCATGAGTGGCTAACACCCAAAGCCACAGGGGGTTCAGAACTCGTTGTCCAGGAAATATTAAATCACATTCAGGCAGATTTGTATGCCCTAATTGACTTTGAATCAAGCAACCCCGAAAGTTATCTCTACAAACGTCAAATTGGAACAACCTTTTTGCAACACTTTCCCCAAGCCCGTCAAGGTGTACAAAAATATTTACCTTTGTTACCATTAGCGATCGAACAACTTGATTTGCGGCAGTATGATATTATCCTGTCTTCCTCCCATGCCGTCGCTAAAGGAATCCTCACCACACCCAATCAACTACACATCTGCTACTGTCATACCCCCATGCGCTATGCTTGGGACTTGACCTTTGATTATCTAGACCAAAGCAAACTAGGAAAAGGTGCGATTGGATGGATCACAAAATACCTATTGCATGGTTTACGTCAATGGGATGTTTTAAGTGCCAACCGAGTGGATTACTTTATCGCCAATTCCCAACATACAGCCAAACGGATTTGGCGTTGCTATCGACGAGAAGCAAAAGTGATTTACCCACCAGTAAACATAGACCAATGCCCTTTTATCCGTGAAAAAGAGGACTTTTATCTCATAGTTTCCCGGTTAGTCAGCTATAAACAAGTATCCTTAATCGTTAAGGCCTTTAATCAACTAAAACGCCCCTTGGTAGTCATTGGTACAGGACCCGAAATGGAAAAACTGCGAGAAATGGCAAATTCTCAGATTAAAATACTTGGATGGCAACCAGACGATGTGGTTAAAAAATACATGGCTCATGCCAAAGCCTTTGTTTATGCAGCTTGCGAAGATTTTGGCATCGCCCTAGTCGAAGCTCAAGCTTGCGGTACTCCAGTGATTGCCTATGGTGCGGGTGGTGCATTAGAAACTGTGAGGGATCTTCGCACTTGCCAAGAAACAGGAACTGGTATATTTTACAGAGTACAAACAGAGGCAGCTTTAGTAGAGGCAGTAGAAAAATTTGAAGCATATAACGATGTTTTAAGTTATGACTATATAAAATCTCACGCTGCTCAATTTTCTAGACAAATCTTCGCCCAGAAGTATCTAGAATTTTTATACCAGTGTGAAAAAGAAAAATCCTCCTCAAACTGAGGATATTCATTTTTGTAGGTGTTTTCTAGGAATTTGCAAAAATTACCCATAAACTCCGCCTTTTAGCTTTAAGATTGGGACTATGTGTGGTGTGGATTATTAAGGAGTATGATGACTGCCCAGAGCTCACTCCTCTCCGGCAAGCGATACCCAAGGCAAGACGCTAGTACGTCTACACGTACTTTATCAAAGCGTCGTCAAAAAACCAAAACGCCTAAGGTGAACCCTAGAGGTTTATCTTTCCAGGGTATAAACGGAGAGTTCGCAAAACGACTGTTTGATATTATTTTTTCTTTGTCGGTTTTGATATTGTTTTTTCCCCTGTATCTTGTCTTGGCCTTACTAATTGCTTTAAGCTCAGAAGGCCCGATTTTTTATGTTCAAGAACGGGTTGGGAAGAACTATCGCCGCTTTAATTGTATTAAATTCCGCACTATGGTCAGGAATGCAGACGAAGTTCTCGTCCAAATGATGGAAACATCACCAGAATTGCGCCAGGAATTTGAAAGCAGTTTCAAACTCAAACAAGATCCTCGAATTACCAAAGTAGGTAACTTCTTACGCATTACCAGTTTGGACGAATTTCCCCAATTTTGGAATGTTTTAACAGGAGATATGAGTGTTGTCGGTCCGCGACCCCTAGTAGCTGAAGAATTACCTAAATATGGCTATCATATCGATCAGGTATTAACCATTCGTCCGGGAATTACTGGATTGTGGCAAGTTTCTGGGCGTAATGATATTCCTTACCCCCAACGAGTGCAAATAGACCTGAATTATGTCAAATTTAGAAATTTTTGGCTAGATTTATGGATTATTTTGAAAACTGTTGATATAGTCATCATCCCTAAAGATAATGGGGCATATTAACAGATAAATCAGGGTTGATTCTGTAGGACAATTAATGCTACCTACAGAGTTAATCTTTAATAAGTAGTTGGACAAAATTAAATTTATTCGTTGAGAGAGGGAATAGGGAACAGGGAACAGGGAACAAGTATTCTTTCTCTCTTCTTGCCTTCTGCCTTCTGCCTTCTGCCTTCTGCCTTCTGCCTTCTGCCTTTGAGTCGAATCGTTTTGGTTGTGTTGGGTAATTTAATTTGTACAACTAACTACTATTGTGTAATCATATCAATTTACTGCTAACTTATAGCCTACATCTTTCTTTGTAAATTTTACATTGCCAACAACATCCAAAACGATAAGGAATAATTGCATGACAGAACGGAAGATAGCTTTGCTGACTGGTATCACAGGTCAGGATGGTTCTTATTTGAGTGAGTTTTTGCTAGAACAAGGTTATGAGGTTCACGGTATTATTCGCCGTACCTCTACATTTAACACAGATCGCATTGATCATATTTACGAAGACCCCCATCACGAAGGGGCGCGGTTATTCCTGCACTATGGTGATTTAACAGATGGTACCACCCTACGCCGAATTTTAGAAGAAGTCCATCCTACAGAAATTTATAATTTAGGCGCTCAATCTCATGTTAGGGTGAGTTTTGATTCACCAGAATATACTGTGGATGCAGTAGGTATGGGGACTTTGCGGTTGTTGGAAGCGATTCGTGACTACCAAGGACGCACAGGAATTGAGGTGCGTTTCTACCAAGCGGGTTCTTCAGAAATGTTCGGTTTGGTGCAAGCTGTACCACAAAGTGAGACAACACCCTTTTATCCCCGCAGTCCTTATGCTTGTGCTAAGGTTTACGCCCACTGGCAAACTATAAATTATCGTGAATCTTACAAATTGTTTGCTTGTAATGGCATACTTTTTAATCACGAATCACCCAGACGAGGGGAAACTTTTGTAACCAGAAAAATTACTAGGGCGGTGGCTCGGATCTTTGCTGGTAAACAGAAAAAGATGTATATGGGTAATTTGGATGCCAAGCGGGATTGGGGTTATGCAAAGGATTATGTCAAAGCTATGTGGTTGATGCTACAACAAGATCAGCCAGATGATTATGTGATTGCTACTGGTGAAACTCATTCAGTACGGGAGTTTCTGGAGTTGGCATTTGGTTATGTGAATCTGAAATGGGAAGATTATGTGGAGTTTGATCAGCGTTATCTTCGTCCGGCTGAGGTAGATTTATTAATTGGTGATCCAACCAAGGCACAGCAAAAGTTAGGCTGGAAAACGTCTGTAACGTTTAAAGAACTTGTGGCACTGATGGTGGAAGCCGATTTGCAAGCTTTGGGTTACACTTCCCCCAATGGCAATGGTTCACAACAACCCCAGGATATTGCTACTATCCGTCAAGACTTGGGCACTCTGCATTTTTAATTACCACCAAGGTGAAAAATATGACTTCCTTAGAGCTACAAAATAAACGTATTCTTGTGACTGGTGGAGCAGGATTTTTAGGTCGTCAGGTGATAGATCAATTATGTCAGGCGGGCGCTGATCGTGAGAAGATTACAGTAACGCGATCGCTCTCCTGTGATTTGCGAGTGTGGGAAAATTGCCAACGTGCTGTAGATCAGCAAGATGTTATTATTCACCTAGCAGCCCATGTGGGTGGTATTGGTCTAAACCAACAAAAACCAGCAGAGTTATTCTACGATAACTTGATCATGGGTACACAGTTGATTCACGCTGCCTATCAAGCGGGAGTGGAAAAATTTACCTGTGTTGGTACTATCTGCGCCTATCCCAAATTTACCCCAGTTCCATTTAAAGAGGATGATTTGTGGAATGGGTATCCAGAAGAAACCAATGCTCCCTATGGAGTAGCGAAGAAAGCTCTTTTGGTTCAATTGCAATCTTACCGCCAACAGTATAATTTTAATGGTATTTACCTGTTACCAGTGAATTTATACGGACCCGAAGATAACTTTGATCCGAAAAGTTCCCACGTAATTCCGGCTTTAATTCGCAAAGTCCACGAAGCGCAAATCCGGGGAGATAAACAACTTCCTGTGTGGGGTGATGGTTCTCCTACCCGTGAGTTTCTCTATTCTACGGATGCAGCGCGGGGTATTGTTATGGGTACTCAGTCTTATAACGATGGGGAAGCGGTGAATTTAGGAACTGGTTATGAGATATCTATCCGGGATTTAATTAATTTGATTTGCGAATTGATGGAGTTTGACGGTGAGATTGTTTGGGAAACCGATAAACCCAATGGTCAACCCCGGCGTTGTTTGGATACGGAAAGGGCGAAGCAAGCCTTTGGATTTACGGCTCAGGTTGGTTTTGAGGAAGGATTGAAGAATACTATCTCCTGGTATCGTCAAAACGCCGCTTAGTGATGATTGGTAGGGCATTGTCCCTACCCTAAAATTTGGTTTAATGGATAATTTTAATAATCAATAAGTTAAGTAAACGAACCACAGAGGCACAGAGGACACAGAGAAATGAGAATAACAAATTGAGGCTATTATTCCTGTAAATTAGAGAAAGATGTCAAAACATTTATATGATCAGGGTTTATTTAGATACCAGTATTTATAATCGTCCATTTGACGACCAAACACAGCCAAAAATCTTTCTAGAAACACAGGCGGTTATTTTAATTTTACAAATGGTAGAAGCACAATTACTAGAATTAGTTAGCTCTTCAGTTCTAGAATACGAAAATAGCCGCAACCCTTTTACCCTTAATCAGCAATCAATGGAGCGATATTTACAAATAGCCACATTAAAAGTATTAGTAGATGAAAATATTAGAGTTAGAGGAAAACAATTAGAAAAACAAGGAATTAAACCTGTTGATGCACTTCATGTAGCTTGTGCAGAAACATCCAAAAGTGATTATTTTATCAGTTGTGACAGAAGATTAATTAATCGTTGCCAAGATTTATCACTCAAAGTAGTTAACCCAGCAGATTTAATTTTGGAGATGGAAGATGACAATTAAAGTTATTAACGAACAACAAAATTTACAAGAAGTAATGCAGGTTTTACTTACCCACTTAGAACCAGCAAAAGTAATGAAATTTTGGGCTGCTTGTAAATTAGGTGAAGGTGATTATTTACAACTTAAAGAAAGCCTATTTTCTGAAGAAACAGTTGATAGTTTATATGCAAAAATTAAAGAATATCAAGAATCGGCTGATCAGAAATCTTTATCTAAATAGCTTTGGAAAAAATAAATCTACAACTAAACAAAAAAGAACTGCGACGGACTCTCCTGCAAAAACGTCAATCCATGACATCATTAGAATGGAGAGAAAAGAGCGATCGCCTCACTACCAACATCCAAAACTCAGTTTTATTTAATCAAGCAAAAACCATCCTCGCCTATTTTAGCTTTCGTCAAGAACCTGATATTAGCTTTTTGTATACCAACTCCCAAAAACGTTGGGGATTTCCACGCTGTGTTAGTAATTCCCTAGTTTGGCATTTTTGTCAACCTAATGAGGTGATTAATTTAGGTGCTTATGGTATTCGTGAACCACACCCAGAATCACCCAGAATTGATATTGAAGAAGTAGATTTAATTCTCGTTCCCTGTGTGGGTTGTGATGCCCAAGGATACCGCTTAGGTTATGGTGGGGGATATTATGATCGATTGTTCAGTTCTCCGGCTTGGAATGCAAAAGCAACTATGGGGGTTGTGTTTGATTTTGCCTATTTACCTCAACTCCCGGTTGCTAGTTGGGATCAGCCTTTAAAAGCGGTGGTGACGGAAAATGGAATGAAAAATTTTAGATGCTTTTTCCCTGATGAAGCTAAAATAAGGATATTATAGCAATTCCCATACAAGTGAGGTACAAGAAGTCAGAATCAAACGCAGATAAACGCAGATGAACACAGATAATTTTGTACCTCATTAGACTAGGAAACGCTATATATTTATAAGTAGTGGGTTGAGTTAAAAATTCACTATTGTCAGATATGGCTAACTCTCCCGTAAGGAATACATGGTTTATAGGATTTAATGATTTACAGGATTTTATGGCATTTAGCAATTATAAAAGTATTAGTGCAGTCATTAAAAAATTTCAAATCAAGTATGTGCAATCTAATTTTATGTTGGAAGTAGATTTTCCGACTAAAGAATCTTTTAAGGAGGAATTAGATTTGCTATTTACAGATGGAGTTATTGATAATTCCGAAGATGCTATTTGTGAAAATCTCATTTATCCAGTATTGAAAGAAGTATGGAAACCTTACCGAAGTAAATTAACTCTTTGGAGTCATGAAACATTAGCTTATGATGAAGATTTATCAGGTATTCCTGATTATACTGTGACACAAAGAAACCCTTTAGGGACGATTGTTTTTGATAAACCTTATTTTTTGATAGTTGAAGCTAAACAAGATAAATTTGAAGAAGGTTGGAGTCAGTGTTTAGCAGAAATGATAGCAGTTCAGAGAATTAATGATGATTTTGTTAGTGATGTTTTTGGAATTGTTTCTAACGGAAAAATATGGCAATTCGGAAAGTTAGTTGCTGATGTATTTACTCGGAATAAAAATTTGTATATGATTCAAGATTTAGATAAATTATTTGCTGCGGTGAATTATATTTTCCAACAATGTGCAATGTGAATTAAAACCCAAATTCAGCAATAAATAGGGTTTGATGAAAAAGTCTTTTCATTAGGGTTAGGAGTCAGAAATCAGGAGTCAGCACTATGGCTAACGCCACGCTACGCTATCGGCTACGCTCAGTGACCAGAGGAAGAATTAGAAGAAGAGAAGAACAGTATTAAATCTGGTCAAGTGATAGGTAAATGAACAGTTTCAACGCTTATTCCTTGCACTTGATTCACCTTTTTCACCTTCAAACCCTTGATATATCTCAGTTTTAGCTTTATTCACCAAACCCTAAATAAATGTACTCATAATCTTCTCCCAGCAGTTTAAAACCACAAACAAACTCAGAAAATAATAAAAAGGACAGGTATAGTCCCTATCCTTTGTTTGAGTTTAATTTAGAAATCTTTAATGCTTCTGAAAGTTTTAAGCTACTGCGGAAGCTTGAGGTTTGGCAAAAATCATCCGTCCGGCTGTGGTTTGTAAAGCACTGGTGACTACTACCCGCAATTCACCACCAACATAACTACTACCTTCTTCCACAACTACCATTGTTCCGTCATCTAAATAGCCAATTCCCTGACTGGGTTCTTTACCTTCTTTGAGAATTTTCAAATCCAGGTTATCACCAGGTAAATAAGTGGGACGAACCGCATTCACTAAATCGTGAACATTTAAAACTGGGACTTTCTGCACACTGGCAACTTTTGATAAATTATAATCATTAGTTAACAATGTGCCGTTAATTTCTTGGGCAAATCGGACTAATTTAGCATCAACGGTGGCAATATCTTCGTAATCAACAGCATTAATTAAAATGCGATCTGGATAAGCTGATTTTATCCGGTTGAGTATTTCTAATCCCCTTCTCCCTCGGACTCGTTTTTGGTCTTTGCTGGCATCGGCTACTTGTTGTAGTTCCTGTAATACAAATTGGGGAACGATGATCACTCCTTCTAAAAACCCAGTTTCTAGTAAGGTTTCAATCCGACCATCTATAATACAACTGGTGTCTAAAACCTTAGTGTTTGCAGGTTTGAGAGTTCCTTCTACAACTAAAGTTTCTACAGTATTGGGATTAATTAACCGTAGTAAACCCCGTCCGTGGGTATCTGCTAAATTCATGCCAGTGACAGACAAAATAATACTGCCAACAACTGCTACCAGGGGTTTGATAAATCCAAAATCTGCGGGAATGGGTAGTAAAAATAGCGGGGCAAGCATTAAATTAGCTAGTAATAGCCCAATTACTAAACCAATAGCGCGAGTTAAAATTACTTCTAGGGGCATTTCTCGGACTTGTGCTTCAAGACGACGATAGGTTGTCTGAAAGCTTAAACCGATCGCACCACCGATAATAGCTGCAAACACAGCAACTACTAGACGTAAGGCTTCCAGATTTGTCACCATAGCTAGTGTGCCTGTGGGCAGTAAATCGGTGCTATAGTAGCCTATTCCCGCTGCTGCCAGAATGAATGAGATAATAATAATGAAATCAAGCATGGTTGTGCTGTTTTCCTACAACTGTTGTTACCCGATAGAGTAAGGTATTGTTTATTTCATCGGTAGGATTGATTAACAAATTGTGGACTTACGCTAGTAGTTCAGGTAGTTTATATATTGCTAAATATTATAACGAATTATTTTCTACTTCATATTAGTCGTTGTTTTGTTGTAAAACGATAAAAAGTTGTAAAGAAGTTTCTCATTTTGATTATTTTTATTTCTCAATTAAGTTAATTTAATTATTGCTCAGAATGAACCAAATATTTGATGTTTCTGCTGTCCCTACTGCTGCTTACATTCATATTCCCTTTTGTAGACGACGCTGTTTTTATTGTGATTTTCCTGTGTCTGTGGTGGGCGATCGCCTACGTGGTGAAACATCTGGTACTATTTCTCAGTATGTTGAGGTGCTGTGTGACGAAATTGCCAATACACCAAATTTTGCTCAACCCGTGAAAACGATTTTTTTTGGTGGTGGGACACCCTCGCTGCTGTCGGTTGATCAGTTAGAAAGAATACTGGAAGCCATAGAAAGACGTTTTGGGATAACTGGGGGGGTAGAAATTTCGATGGAAATGGATCCCGGTACATTTGATTTAGCACATATCACAGGCTATCATCGCAGGGGGGTGAATAGAGTAAGTTTGGGTGTGCAAGCCTTTCAAGATCAATTGTTAAAAACTGCGGGGCGATCGCACTCTGTTGAAGATATTTTTGCAGCAGTGGAGTTAATTCACCAAGTCGAGATACCCAAATTTAGTTTAGACTTAATTTCTGGTTTACCGCATCAATCTTTAGATCAATGGCAGGATTCATTAACAAGAGCGATCGCCCTCACTCCCACCCACATCTCCATCTATGACCTTACCATAGAACCGGGTACAGCATTTGGTCGTTATTACAAACCGGGAGATAATCCCTTACCAACGGATGAAACCACAGTTAAAATGTACCAAACGGCACAGCAAATTTTAACTGGTGCAGGTTATCAACATTATGAAATTTCCAATTACGCGCAAATTGGTCATCAATGTCAACATAATCGAGTTTATTGGCAAAATCGCCCTTATTATGGTTTTGGCATGGGTGCAGCTAGTTATGTGCAGGGTAAACGCTTCACCCGTCCACGGACTACCAAAGAATATTATCAATGGGTAAAAGCTGGTGTAGTAATTGATTGTCAAGTCACACAGCCAAATGATATTTTATTAGAAACCTTAATGTTAGGGTTGCGGTTAGCGGAAGGGGTGAATTTGCCAAATCTTTCTGAAAAATTTGGACAAGGGAAAGTAGAAGAAATTAAAGAATGTTTGCAAGCTTATTTTATTAAAGGTTGGGTGAAAATTGTAGAAGATAGATTACAATTAACTGATCCCGATGGATTTTTGTTCTCTAATGTAGTTTTATCGCACTTGTTTGAGCAGTTAGAGGAATAATTAAACGCAGATGGACGCAGATGAACGCAGATAATTTTGTACTTCTTGGCGCGAAATAAAAAGATAATTTGGCATCAAAAACCAGAGTAAATTTGCTAAAATCAGCGCAATCTACAAAGGAGTGCATCGTTGATGAAAGGAAAACAAGTTTTACTCACAGGTGGTACTGGTGGACTGGGTTTAGGAGTAACACCCGCAGTTCTCGCTCAAGGTGCAGAGGTGACAATTCCCTATCGTACCCCTAAAGATATAGAAAAACTCAAAGGGATTTTATCACCTGCTGATATTGCCAGAATCCACTTTATTCCGGCTAATTTAGAGGATGAAGCCTCAGTAGATAAATTGATCAGTCGGATGATTCACGTAGATGTGTTAATTCATCTCGTTGGTGGTTTCTCGATGGGGAAAACCCACGAATACAGCTTTTATGATTGGAAGCGGGAATTTGAGTTAAATTTGAATACCACTTTTTTAACTTGCAAGTATAGCCTAAAAAATATGCTAGAACACGGTTATGGACGGATTGTAACTGTGAGTTCTCGTGCTGGTGCTGAACCGGCGGGAAAGATGGCTGCTTACTCTGCGGCTAAGGCTGGGGTGATAGCTTTAACGAAAGCGATCGCTGATGAAACCAAAGGTACTAATATTACTGCAAATACCATCCTCCCCAGTGTGATTGATACACCTGCCAACCGTCAAGCGATGGGTGTAGAAAATGCTGATAAATGGGTAAAACCAGAATCTATCGCCCAAGTTATCTGTTTTTTAGCCTCAGAAGCAGCTAAAGATGTGCGGGGTGCAGCTATTCCAGTTTATGGCAGTGTTTGATGATTTAAAGGCATATTTTGTATAATTATAGGACTTATGCCTTGACAGAATCTATTACATCAGGATTATGGATTTTATCTCTTATAGGTATAGGGTGTGTCAGACTCGATAATTTAACACACAACAGATTTTCTTGATCTGATACACCGCACTAATATAGGATTCCACTTCCCTGTTCCCTTGCCACAACGACAATTTTTAACGCCCACCTACTTACTGCGGAAGAACAATTCTAATAATAGTTTGTTTTTCCGGTATACTCTCAATTGAAAACTCTCCTCCGTGTATTTCTACCAACCTCTTAGCAATTAACAGTCCTAAGCCAGAACCTTGTTGTTCATACATTTTGCGTTCAAATTGCATATAAGCCCCAATGTTAGCAATTTGCTCATTGTTCATGCCCCTACCATAATCAATTACATACAAATAAAAGGAATTATTCCTACTATTTCCGATTATTTTGATTGGTGTATTTGGTAGAGAAAATTTAAAAGCGTTATCTATTATTTCTTCAGCAATTTTCCTCATCCTGTCTGGCTCACATCTGACTATTGCATCGGATATTTCTATACTTAAATCTGTATATCTGTTGGTATCTTTGGCAATTTTTACGGCTACATTTTCAATATCTAATTTCACATCATTCTTTGTAAGACTATTACGAAGAGCCGCAATTTTTGCGGGATTAGATGCTAATAATTCCAATTCTGCATATAGGAGAAAATTGATAGTTAGTCTATGTAAACGTAGACTAGCTTGATGAATGAATTCTAGCATTTCTAACTTTTCTGCATTAGAAAGCATTCCACCATCTTCAATCAATAAATTTGAGAATCCGATAATATGATTGAGAGGAGTATTGATTTCATGAGGAAGGGACAGACTAATACAATTACTTAAAGTATTTAATTTTTGTTGAGTTTCTTGTTCAGCTATAGATTGTTTATCAAGTCTAGCAGCAATTGATTTTAGTAATTCATCAGGATGAAAAGGCTTAGTTATGTAATCATCAGCGCCAAGTTCCATCCCTCGACGCAAATCTGAGCGTTCTGATCTAGCAGTTAAAAAAATCAAGGGAATTGTTGCAGTAGAACTATTTTGACGCAGTTTAGTTAATACACTATAACCATCTAATTCCGGCATCATCAAATCACAAAGAATCAAATCAGGGCGTTTATCTTTAGCCAACTCTAAACCCTCTAACCCATTTTCTGCGACTAGAGTATTAAAATCTGATAAATCTAATATTTCTCGGATATTATCTCTGATTTGATCTTCATCTTCAATAATTAAAATGGTTTTCATGATTTTCCTGGTAGTAAATTAAGTGTCTCTGGGTTTTTAGGTTTTATCTACTAAAGTTGCTAAGAATTGCATCATATTTTCTGATATCGCATTCCTGGTAATTGGGAAACTAAACTCATCAATTCTAATTGTAATAAAGCACTAGAAACTAAACCAGGATTCATTCCCGTTTTTTGGACAATGAAATCAAAGGTTAACGCCTCAGAAGCCAACACATTCATCACCTGCTGTAATTCTGGTGAAAGGTTAGGTAAAGGTGTAGTTGTAACTAATTTCGATTCTATATCTATTTGAGGAATTGCACCCAACATAGTTAATAATTCGCTAAGTTGCTGATTAATTAAACCCGCACCTTGACTAATTAATTTTAAACATCCTTGAGATGGTTGATCATCTATTCTTCCTGGTAGTGCATAGACATCTCGACCAAATTCATTCGCGTAATTAGCTGTAATTAACGCCCCAGATTTTAAAGGTGCTTCCATTACCAATACAGCCCTACTCAAACCGGCAATAATACGGTTACGACGGGGAAAATTAGTGCGATTGGGGGGAGTTTTGGCAGGATATTCACTAATTACTAACCCAGAAGTCAAAATTTGTTTATATAAATCCCGATTTTTGTGAGGATAGATCACATCTACACCTGTCCCTAAAACAGCAATAGTTCGTCCACCGGCTTTCATTGTCGCTAGATGACTTTCTGTATCAATTCCTTCCGCCATTCCCGAAACTACGGTAAAACCATTTTTTGCCAAAGCTGTACTAATTTGGCGTGTCCACCGGATGCCATAATCGGAAGGTTGACGTGTACCAACAATTCCAACTAGAGATTTATGTCCGAGATTTTCCGCCAGATCAACTTCTCCACGATAGTATAAAATCGGTGATGGACTGGGGATTTCTCGCATTAATTGGGGATATTCTGGATCTGCTGGTGTCCAAAAAAGGGGGTTTTCTTGTTGGTGCTGGGTGAGTAGTTGTTGGGGATGTAAGCGCGATCGCTGCTGTACCACTTTCTCTAAAGTTTGTGAACCAAAACCTTCTACCTTTCTCAACTCTGCTGGACTAGCTTTCCACGCCGTTTCCAAGTTACCAAAATGCTGTTGCAATCTTTGTAATAATATTGGCCCCACCCCGGAAATTTGTGACCAAGCCAACCAGTAGGCGCGTTCTGCTATCAATTTTTTTCCCTCTTAACTTCTCTTTCTAAATCTTGGCCGCTATATTGTCGTGACATAATTATTAACTTCGATTTTCTTGAATTTGTGTCAATATATCATGTTAGAATATAAAAATTCCTAACCTTATCAAAATAATAATTTTTTGTCCAAATCAAACAAAAAGGAAATACTAAAAATGTTGGCAACTTACATTGATAAAGCAATGGAATTAGCAATTTATGAAATTATTGAAGATGATGCTACTTATTGGGGGGAAATTCCTGAACTACAGGGAGTATGGGCAAATTATAAAACATTGGCAGGTTGTCAGCGTGAGTTAAGAGAAGCGTTAAGTGATTGGTTGGCTTTGCGTTTACGTTTAGGTTTGGATATTCCTGTGATTGAGGATATTAATTTAAATCAAATTATACAGCTAGTGTAAAATGCCTAGATTAACACCTATTTCTTGGAATAATTTAGTCAAGCGTTTGCGTGAACTAGGGTTTGAAGGACCCTATGCTGGAGGGAGACATCCACAAATGCGACGTGATAATGTAACCGTAATTATCCCTAATCTTCATGAGGGTGATATTAGTGTGGGTTTGTTATCAAGATTGCTGCGACAAGCGGGTGTTTCTAGGGAAGAATGGTTAGGATGAAAATAGTAAATTTAATTAAATGTCTGTGATTAAAATATCACAAAAATCAACGTGATCAGATTGTGTTCATACTTAATTAACAACTAATTAACAATTGTTGAATTTGATTAGAAACTCCACATTTACTATTGTTTTAACGGTGTAAAATAATACAATAAACTAAAAACAGGCGATCGCCCTGTATGATGAAACTAAAATAGTTAATTATTGTGTTTTAAAATAAGATAGTTAATAATAAAAATTCTATGGAAAATCAACCAATACAAGTAATTGGCGGCGGATTAGCAGGGACAGAAGCAGCATGGCAAATAGCTGAAGCTGGAATACCAGTAATTCTCCATGAAATGCGCCCTAAACGCTTTAGCCCCGCCCATCATACGGAAAATTTAGCCGAATTGGTATGTAGTAATTCCTTTGGTGCAATGGCCAGCGATCGCGCTGCCGGATTATTACACGAAGAATTGCGTCAATTAGGTTCTATAATTATCTCCAAAGCCGACGAACACGCAGTCCCCGCCGGTGGCGCTTTAGCTGTAGACAGAGGACAATTTGGCCAAGACCTCACCCAAACCTTAGCCAATCATCCTTTAATTGAATTCCGTCGCGGGGAAGTTCCAGCTATTCCTGATGGGATCGTAGTTTTAGCCAGTGGACCCTTAACCAGCCCCGATTTAGCCGCCGATTTGCAACGCTTCACAGGTATGGAATACCTCAGCTTTTTCGATGCTGCTAGTCCGATTATTGTGGGAGATTCCATTAATAAAAATATCGCTTTTATGGCTTCCCGTTATGACAAAGGTGAAGCAGCTTACCTCAACTGTCCGATGAATAAGGAACAGTATTTACAATTTCGGGAAGCACTTCTGCAAGCCGAAAAAACAGAATTAAAAGATTTTGAAATTGAAACGGCTAAATATTTTGAAGCTTGTTTACCAATTGAAGAAATGGCGCGACGGGGGGAAGACACCATGCGTTATGGACCCTTAAAACCCGTTGGTTTATCTGACAGCAGAACGGGAGAAAGACCCTATGCAGTCATTCAGTTGCGACAAGAAGATAAAGCTGGTCAACTGTGGAATATGGTGGGATTTCAAACTAATTTGCGCTGGGGTGAACAAAAGCGAGTATTTCAAATGATCCCCGGTTTGGAAAATGCCGAATTTGTGCGTTTGGGAGTCATGCACCGTAACACCTTTTTAAATGCACCCCAACTTTTATCCCCAAGTCTACAATTTAAACAACGTCCCACCTTATTAGCTGCGGGACAATTAATTGGTACTGAAGGTTACACGGCTGCTGCTGCCGGTGGCTGGTTAGCGGGAACAAATGCGGCGCGGTTAGCTTTAGGAAAAGAACCTCTAATATTACCACCAACAACCATGATCGGGGCGTTATTTGAGTATATCAGTTCTGCCACACCTAAGCATTTTCAACCCATGCCGCCAAACTTCGGGATTATACCAGACTTAGGAGTAAAAATCAAGAGTAAACCCGAAAAATATGGAAAATATCGCGATCGCTCCTTAGCCGATTTAGCGAATTGGAAAACACAAATTAATAATGTCTAAATCAGGATATCCAGGATTAAAGGATTTACAGGATTAAGACACAATACAGTTCAGTTAAAAATTTGTTCTTCTCTTTTCTCTGTGTCCTCTGTGCCTCTGTGGTATGCCTACGGCACGCTACGCGAACGTTTAAAAAAAGAGAGTTTGAGGCAACTTGAGTTAATACAAGTAGGGATTTGTTTTTGGTTGATAGTCACAGCAATCAACAGCCGCTTCCGTACTAGCCCTAGAGGGATGAACCGTACATTTAAGACGATAATTGTTAGTAAAAAACTGACAATTATGACAGGGGATTTGGTGCATCTGTTTAGCCGTAGATATACTATTTCGTGCGGTTGTCCAGAGAGTCCACAAAACAAGAATAATTACATACCAAGCCCCAATAAAACAAATAGGAGCTAAAAAAGGTTGTATGGCATGAATAAACAAAGATATAAATTCTAACACGGCAAATGCTGATACTTTTTAGGAGATTGAAATTAATATAATCCCTAATTGATCCCTTCTTACTTCTAACCAAAGAAATATTTCAATTAAATTAACATAACAAGACTTACGCAAAATATCTCTCAAAACCTCATTTCTCTGTGAACTCTGTGCCTCTGTGGTTAGTTTTCCAGTGATTTGTGCGTAAGTCCTGTTTTCAATCAAACCAACTAAAAAATAATCTCAAATTGATCTAGAGACATTCCAAAGAACATCTCTAAATCCTTAACCAGAGACTAAACGCCAGCGTGACCCAAAGCCAAACCAGTTACAAGCATACCTAAAACCAAGAAAGGCTGGGCGCTCGCTTGATACTTAACATCATTAGCCACAGGATCGCGGAGAAAATACATATCTTGCAGAGTAATTTGGGGGATAATTAACAAAATCAGGATTGCAGCGTATAAATTCTGATGAATAAAAATCAGATAAGCCGCAACCAGACTTTGGAACAAATCAATCATCACCACACAAATCCAGGCAGCATTTTTGATGCCAAACATCACTGGTAGAGATTGTAAACCTAATTGGCGATCGCCCTCAACACTTTTGAAATCATTAACAATAGCAATACCCAAACCCGCCAAACTATAGAACAGAGTCAGAATCACAATTTTCCAATTCAGTTCCCCAAACAAAGCATGACCAGCCCACCAAGGTAAAGCGATATAACTAGCACCCAACGCATAATTACCCAGCCAACCATTTTGTTTCAGCTTTAATGGAGGTGCAGAATAGATATAGGCGATGAAAGTACCAAAAATAGACAACATCAAAACATTAGGAAATGTATGACCTGCCCATAAATCCAAGGTATACGCCACCCCGTATCCTAGCAATAATAAAACAATGACTTGGCTAATTACTTGCTTTTCCGAAATTGCCCCCGAAGGAATAGGACGATAAGGTTCATTAATCGCGTCTATTTCCCTGTCATAATAATCATTGATGGTTTGAGTGTAACCCGTCAACAACGGACCCGAAAGCAACATACAAAGTGCCGCCTTCAACACATTTTCTAGAGTCCAAGTGTAATTACCAGCAGAAGCCGCACCGCAGACCACACCCCAAATTAAGGGAATCCAGGTAATAGGCTTCATCAATTGCAAGCGAATTTTCCAAATAGAAGTTTCTCCTGGGGCTGCACCTTTCATCCCCAAAAGTTGCCTAGTTTTAGCACTGCGGTCTTGATCAGTATTATTTACAACTGATTCCACTGCCTCAGACGGTTGAGAATTGGGAGTAATAGGAGTTGATTCAGACATAAGTTTAGTAAGAAAGAGTAAGGAGAAAGGGAAAAGAGATTCCCAACCTCCAGTCCTGATCAATTAAAACGAAATTATCAAATAATTATTCTGAAACTTTGCACCAGCCACGGGTTTACCACTTAAAGCCGGGGGTAAGAATATGTTACGGCGGTGATCTCCAGCCTCCACAGTCACCTCTGGCCCGTACTGGGTGAGTTTGACTTGCTTTTTGTCAAAACCAGGTAAAAACAAGCGTACTTGACGATTATGAACGTCAATTTCCATTGGCTTGGGGGCCTGGGATGCTTGCTGGACAAAATTGGGTAGAGCATCGATCATTGGTTGCCATTCGCCCTTGGTGACATCAGGAACAACACTGATAGTTAGGGGATTAAATTCCTCTGACAAATTAGGATCTTGTTCAGCACCCAAGAGAATTACACCACCGACAGTTAGACCAATTTGTTGAGAACTACCCCAAAGATAACGAGCATTAGCCACTTCAAGCGGATCTGGGGTTGTCACCAAAAAAGCAGCTAAACGGTGGGGATCAGCTAAAGCAGCCTTGCCTTTTTCCAGAAAATTATTGACTTGGTTAGTGGGTTGGGCAAAATTATTTTCTGTCCAATTGACATTGAAAAAACTGGTAATTAGGGGTTGAATCAAAGGTGATTCAGAAATTGTTTTGCCTAAGTCAGAGTTGACAAATAACTGGCGAAATCGGCGAACATACCAGCCAAGGGAGTCTGGAATTGCCAACATCCGTAAAGTCAAAGAATCACCTGTGCCATCATAGATAATTGCATCATATTGGCCACTGGCATCATATTCACGAATGGCGTTTAAAGCCAAGGCGCTATCCATTCCCGGTAATACCACCAACTCTTGACCATAGACTTCTTTAAAGATTGGTGTGCGGAGGTATTGGGCTTCCAGTTTTTTCGCTTCATCCCAATTACGTTCTAGCAGCACAGATGATTGAAACTGTACCGCTTGGAGATTGGGAGCGATTTCTTGGGGGTCGGGAGCAATTGCCGTACCCAGTAGCATTGGCAAAGTTGGTTCTGCGTGTCCTGCTAGAAGTACACGTTTCCCTTGGGTGGCCAATAACTTGGCTGTAGCGATCGCTATTTTGCTACGAGCAGCGCCGCTTTTGCCCAAAAATGTGAGTATCAGGGACATTAATTGATTCCTATTTTCACCACCTATCTTGTCAACTCCAACTTAGCACTCAACAAATGCTCTCAGCTTGTGTTTTCTATCTGAGGGTTGATCAAAATCCTATACGGGTTTGATTTCGTCTTCAAAAAACCAGGTAGAGAATTTGTCATCAAACTTCACCACCATCCCAATACCAGCACCATCGGTAACTTTGTATCCTTCAATAATACCTATTTGTCCTAGTTTTTGAGCGATCTGGGCAGAAACGCGATCGCGCAAACGATAAACTTTAACCTTTTGTCCAATTTCCATTTTTAGTTACCATCCAATCAACCAAGTCTCAGTGTACCGGAATCTGGCACTCAGTTATCATTAGTAATGATTTAAAATTGAATTAGCCATAAACAACATTGCCTTCAATACAGACAATTGTACTCAAATAGTATAAAATTTCCTTACTAACTTCCTTCTGGACTGTCGTGGTGTTTAAGAATGGCGCTTTCCGTTAAAAATAATTTAACTTGGTTACAAGTGCAGCGATACTGGGAACTCTTGTATGTCTTAGTAGTGCGGACACTCAAGGTACGTTATCGTGGCTCGATTCTGGGTGTTTATTGGTCGCTGTTAAACCCGTTGATTATGACAGGGCTTTATACAGCCATTTTTGGGGCAACTTTTGCATCATACTACGATAACTCCATAGTTAACTATATGTTGGCAGCACTTACTGGGCTGTTAGTAATCAATTTCTACTCAGCTTCCACATCCCAAGCTTTGTCTAGTGTCGTCGGTAATGGTGCATTATTAAATAAAATTCGTCTACCAGTCAGCGTTTTTCCTGTATCAATGATTGCGGCTAATGTGTTTCAATTTTCAGTAGGAGCATTTCCATTATTAGCAATAATGACTTTCATTAACTCCAAAAGTTTAGTTAATGTCCTAGCTTTGCTATTTCCATTTCTAGCCCTGATTTTAGTTTCTACAGGAATTGGATTTTTGGTAAGTGCTTTATACGTGTTCTTTAGAGATTTACCATACTTCTATGAGTTAATTACCTTTGTAATTTGGATTAGTAGCCCTATCTTTTATCCAGCAGCTATTGTACCAAAGGCAGTACAGCCATTTCTCAACTTAAATCCCTTATCACCAATTATTGAAAGTTTGCGTCAAATTACATTATCAGGTTCTCTACCAGATTTGGGTTTAATTTGGGGTGCTTTACTTAGTGGCATAATTATTTTAGCCCTGGGATGGACTTCTTTTCATATCTGGCGACATCAATTTATGGACTTGCTGTAAACACCCAAAACAATTAGTTTATAATTAACGAAAGATAACAATTTATCCAAATAAAATCTATGGCTTTAACAGCACAACAAATAGAAGCATTAATGCCAGATTGTACAGAATTACTCAGCGATGAACCAGAGATGGAAAGCTCTTTGCATTACACACAGTTATTAATATTAGTAACTTGCTTAGAATGGTTATGGCGTGATAAAGAAGATTTCTTCATTGGTGCAAATCTGAGTATTTACTATAGTCGTCAACAGTTAAAAAACCGAGACTTTAGGGGTCCAGACCTTTTCCTAGTCAAAAACACCGAAAAACGTCCTCGTACTTCTTGGGTAATATGGGAAGAAGAGGGTAGATATCCCAGCCTGATCATAGAATTACTTTCCGATTCTACAGCCAAAGTGGATCGGGGATTAAAAAAAGAGTTATATCAAGATAAATTCCACACTACTGAGTATTTTTGGTTTTCTCCTAACACATTAGAATTAGTGGGTTGGCGATTAGTAGGAAGTGAGTATGAAAATATTACCCCTTCTCAAAATGGCTGGTATTGGAGTCAGGAATTAGGATTATACTTAGGAGTATGGGAAAAAAGATTAAGGTATTTTAGTGTTGAAGGAAAATTGATCCCCACACCAGAAGAGGCAAATTTAGAAGAAATTAAAAAAGCTGAAAATGAACGTAAAAAGGCTGAAAATGAACGTAAAAAGGCTAAAGCTGAACGTCAAAGGGCTGAAACTGAACGTCAAAGGGCTGAAACTGAACGTCAAAAGGCTGAAACCGAACGTCAAAAGGCTGAAAATGAACATCAAAGGGCTGAAAACGAACGTCAAAGGGCTGAAAACGAACGTCAAAGGGCTGAAAAACTAGCAGAGTATGTGCGATCGCTCGGCGTAGATCCTGATAGTATAAAAGACAACAACTTATCCAAATAAAATTTATGGCTTTCACAGCACAAGAAATAGAAGCATTAATGCCAGATTGTACAGAATTACCGAGCGATGAACCAGAAATAGAAAGCTCTTTGCATTACACACAGTTATTAATATTAGTAACTTGCTTAGAATGGTTATGGCGTGATAAAGAAGATTTCTTCATTGGTGCAAATCTGAGTATTTACTATAGTCGTCAACAGTTAAAAAACCGAGACTTTAGGGGTCCAGACCTTTTCCTCGTCAAAAACACCGAAAAACGTCCTCGTACTTCTTGGGTACTATGGGAAGAAGACGGTAGATATCCCAACCTAATCATAGAATTACTCTCTGATTCTACAGCCGAAGTGGATCGGGGATTAAAAAAAGAGTTATATCAAGATAAATTCCACACTGGTGAGTATTTTTGGTTTTCTCCTAACACATTAGAATTAGTGGGTTGGCGATTAGTAGGAAGCGAGTATGAAAATATTACCCCTTCTGAAAATGGCTGGTATTGGAGTCACGAATTAGAATTATACTTAGGAGTATGGGAAAAAAGACTAAGGTATTTTAGCGTTGAAGAAAAATTGATACCCATACCAGAAGAAACAAATTTAGAAGAAATTTAAAAAGCTGAAAACGAACGTCAAAGGGCTGAAAAACTGGCAGAGTATGTACGATCGCTCGGCATAGATCCTGATAGTATAAATTAGCAGAAAATCATGACTACAACCATAAATCTAACCAATAACTCAAAAGCAAGGTCAAAACTACCTGTTCGTGTCATTTCTCTCTCAGGTCTAAAGACGCTGAGTTTCCCACTTACCAAGAGGTCTTATGACAACAATAATAGCTGATCCTAATTCTCAAAAACGTAAGCAATTTATTAGTCTGGTAATGAAATATGTTAAACCAGGTTCAGGGAGCAGTATAGAATTTTTAAATAAACGGACTTGGAACCATCCTGTGACAAACCTTAATATTATTATTAAGCAAGCTCCTTTTGTTGTTGTTGGCGGTGTGGCTACAAGGCTGTATATGCCTGAAAGAATGACTCTTGATTTAGATATTTTAGTTAGAGTAGAAGATGCTAAATTGATATATCAAGATTTAGAAAAAGCAAATGGGGAAAAAATTGGTAATTTAAGCATTCCTGGTAGTCAATGGAAATTAGATGATGGAACATCTTTGGATGTATTAGAGTTTGACGGATATTGGGTAACAGAAGCTCTTAATAATCCTAATTATGCCGCAGATGGATTGCCAATAATAGACTTACCTTACTTAGTATTAATGAAGCTCATAGCAGGGCGTAGCCAAGATTTGGCAGATATTAGTCGAATGTTAGGGGGAGCAAACGATTCGCAATTACAGCAAGTCAAAAAAGTAATCAATCAATACCTGCCAAATGCAGTAGAAGATTTGGAAAGCTTAGTCATTTTGGGTAAACTAGAACAAAAATAATTAGGGCTTGGTGTGCCACTTCGTGGAGCTACGCTAAACGCTTACCCACAGAATCAAATGATTGGGCTGTCTTTAAGTATAGCTTTGATTTGGGGGACTTTACTAAGTGGCATCATTATCTTAGCATTGGGATAAACTTGTATTCATCTGTGGCGATATCAATTTAGGGATTTGCTTTAAATGGAAGTAATTCGGCTGGATCACGTTTCTCTCTGGAGAAGAACTCAAGAGGAATTTTCTTATGACCTAAAAAAAACGCTTCTATCTGTGATAGAGGGAAAATATCGTCAGCCAGCTAAAAAATTAGTTCTTGATCAGATTAATTTAGTAGTTGACAAAGGCGAAAAAATAGGTATAATAGGTGCGAATGGTTCTGGTAAATCTACCCTTTTAAAAATAATTTCTGGTATTCTTCAGCCTACCAGTGGCACTGTAAGAGTAGGCGGTCAAATTGCACCTTTAATTGAACTAGGAGCAGGTTTTGACGGAGAAATATCAGTAATGGACAATATACTCCTTTATGGTGTATTGTTGGGGTTTTCTAGGGCTGAGATGAAAGCAAGGGCGCGTTCTATTTTAGAGTTTGCTGAATTGGAGGATTATGCGCTAGTTCCAGTTAAGGGCTTATCTTCTGGTATGGTGGCTCGTTTGGGTTTTTCCATTGCTACAGATGTTCAACCTGATATTTTGATTTTGGATGAGGTCTTGTCAGTAGGAGATGAGAGCTTTAAAAATAAATGTCAGCAAAGAATAGAGAAGTTCTGGGATGAAAATGCCACAGTTTTAGTAGTGTCCCATGATTTAAAGTTTGTTGAACATTCTTGTGATAGAGTGATTTGGTTAAATAAAGGTAATATAGAATTAGCTGGAGAATCCAATAAAATTGTCGAATCTTATCTGGAAAGTGTTAACAATTATTCAGAAATAATTTCTAGTTAAGCTCTTTTAGAAAAATACGGGGAATAAAAAAATAAAAATTTTTGCTAGATAAACAGGTTAAAAGATGGAAAATAACACAATGAATTTAAAACAACTGTATGAAGAAGATTATTTATTGTGGTTAGAGCAGAATATTAAATTATTGAGCGATCGTCAATTACAAGAGATAGATTATGATCATCTAATAGAGGAATTAGAATCTTTGGGAAGAAGTGAAAAAAGAACAGTAGAAAGTTTGATGAAACAATTATTGATTCATTTATTATTATATCAATATTGGACAACAGAGCATCAAAAAAATGCTAATCATTGGACTGTAGAAATTCTATCCTTTAGAGATCAACTCAATGAAGAATTAGACTCTAAAACTATTTATAATTATGCAAGAGAAAAACTTGATAAAATATATCAAAGTGCTGTCAAACTTGCTACAAAAAAAAGCACCTTAATTTTACCTAACCAATGTCCCTATAGTTTTGAGCAAATATTGGATGAAAACTGGCTACCACAACCTAAAATAACCACATATTAAAAAAATCAGATAAATCATAGAGGCAAACAGTTGATGAATTTTCAAGGAATCAATGTATTAGTAGATGGTTATAATCTAGAAATGATACAAGGAACCGGTATCAAAACTTATGGTATAACTTTAGTTAAAACATTAACTTCTCTAGGAGCAAACGTAGATATATTATGCAGTCGTTATACTAATGATAATAATTTACTTTTAAGTGAAGCTTTATTTTTTGATATACAAAAGCACAACGGTAATAATTTACAAATTAAACGGATTATTATTGGAATTATTAAAGGATTTTATACAGCCAAAAAAGTACCGATTAGTGATTTTATAATTAAACGAGAAGCCGACTTTATTTTTGATTATTTAGCTAGTTCGGGTGAAATATTTAATATTTACAATTGTTATAAAATTACTAACAATTTATATAAATTAATTCAGTTAGAAACAAAAGTTAAAATTAAAAAAAAAATTGATATATGGCACGCTACCTATGCACTTCCTATTAAAGTAATAGGCGCGAAAAAAGTTACAACTATTCATGATTTAATTCCGTTAAAACTTCCTTATACTACTTTAGATGATAAAAAATCTTTCTTTAATTTAACAAAAGATGCCATTAAAAGTTCTGCAATGATTTTAGCAGTTTCAGAAAATACCAAAAAAGATATTCTACATTGTTTTGATGTTGATCCAGACAGAATTTATGTAACCCATCAACCAATAATTGATAATTCACTGTTAGTCAAAGAGGATGCTACAAATATTAACTTAAAGAAATATAAACTTAAATATAAAAAATATATTCTTTTTGTTGGAACAATAGAGCCTAAAAAAAATGTTGGGAGATTAATTGATGCCTATAGTTGTCTAGATACAGATATGCAATTAGTTATTGCCGGAAAAAAAGGATGGTTATGGGAAGATGAAATTGGTAAATTAGAAGCTATTTTTGGTAAAGGTTTTAATAGAAAAATTAAGCTTCTTGAATATGTTTCAAAAAAAGACTTAATATATCTGTACCATGGAGCCTTTTGTTTTGTTTTTCCGTCTTTATACGAAGGATTTGGTTTACCACCACTAGAAGCCATGTCTTTAGGATGTCCTGTAATCACATCTAATGTCGCTTCTTTACCAGAAGTCTGTGGAGATGCTGCTCTTTATGTAGATCCTTATAATTCAGATGATATTAGACAAATGCTGGAGAAGCTGATCAATAACCCTCAAATACAAACGCAACTTATAGAAAAAGGCAAAGAAAGAGTAAAATTGTTCAGTATGGAAAATTATGCTAAAAAGTTATACGAAGCTTACACCAAAATCCTTTAGTTCACCAAATCCCATTCATCTATAAATCAAGGTAATAATTATGCCATTTCCAATTAGCGATAACTACTGGTCAAATACATTACAATTTTTGCAGGATCATCTTAACAATGAAGATAAAATAATAGCTAATAGTGAATTTGCAGAAAAGATTTCAAATACGACAGCTTACCCTTCAAACTCAAACATAGAATTGAGTAACTATCAATGGGTTGTGATTAATAAGGGGATAATGAATGAATTAGACTACCTTTTTTTGCAACAGGTAACAAAAAAATTTATCCCAGTATTTGCGAATGAAGTATTTGTTATTTTTTCTAAAACAGATCAAATATCCAGACTAGATGCAACATTAGTTCATTGGCAATCATTTGTAAGCAATATGACAATTCAAGAAAAAATTTACAAAAGGTCACATACAATTTTTCACAAAATTAAGCGGTTTTTATTACCTTTAAAGAGAATAATAAAACTTGAATCAATTAAACAAAATCTCGTATCTGTAGCTGCTAATCCAGATTATTCAACTCTTTCAGTAGCAAATATCAAAGAATTAATGGATAGCAGATATAAATCTCAAAACGCTTATAATATGGTCTGTTTGTGGGATGATGTTAGAGCTAAAGAACTCACTAGACATATAATGGGAGCTATTGTCCCAACTTATGATAGTACGATCCTCGAAATTGGTTGTGGAAGTGGAGGTAGTGCCTCATATATAGACGAATGTAAAGAATATATTGGGACAGACCTTTCAGAAGTAGCTATATCTCAAGCAAATACCGAATATAGTAAGAAACCAAATTTTAAATTCATGGCAATGGATGCAATGAAGCTAGAATTTGAAGAAAATAGGTTTGATGTTGTCATTGCCAGGGAAGTAATAGAACACCTACCAGATCCTATTGATTGTTTGAAAGAAGCATTTAGGGTACTAAAAAGTGGTGGGATGTTTGTTGTTACTTCACCTAATCGTGATAGTCTTCACTTGCGTGTTAATAGAATGCTTGGATATCAAGATTTCAAGTGTTCATTTGATCATATCAAGGAATTTACATTTCAAGAAGCAGCAGAAATGCTAACCGATGTAGGATTTAAAATTAAGGATACAAAAGGTGCTTTTTTAATGCCGTACTGGGGTATAAATAATGTAGATTCATCTGTCCGTCATTTAACTGATAATGATGCAATAATGGTTGAAATGTTGAGGGAATTAGGTGATAGAGTGGGTGCAGAGTACGCATTTTGTTTTATTATTATATGTATCAAGCCGTAAATAATCTCGAATCTGTTTGATGACACATAATTGATGATTTATGGTTAGCATGAATCTCTGTATTTTCATATGTACTACTTAATGAACACAGTAAATAATTCATTGTCTAATCAATTAATCATCAATTTATCTATCTTATTTTCCCAACCAACAGGCATAAGCAATTATGCCAAAAACCTTTTCCCTTATTTAAAATCTCTTCAACCTACATTATTAACTAGCCAAAATTATAGGGAATTTAACTGTTATCAAGTACCAAATAATCTGACCCCTGCTGACGGGACGAAAGGTCATTTTAACCGGATTATTTGGACACAATTTGAATTACCGCAAATTTATAAAAAGCTCAAATCGCAACTATTATTTTCGCCAATTTCAGAAGCACCACTGTATGCTAATTGTCGCTTTGTGGTCATGGTTCACGATTTTATTCCGTTGCGGTTTCCTAAGCGATTTTCTCCACTCACACCCTACCATCGTTACTATGTTCCCCAAGTCCTTAAACAAGCAGAACATATTATTTGTAACTCTCAAGCAACTGCTAAGGATATGGTAGATTTTTTCCAGATTCCTAGTAATAAAATAACACCAATTCTTTTGGCGTGCGATCGCACACAGTTCCAATTCCTGGATCTCCCTAAGCGCAATTATTTCCTATACATAGGTCGTCAAGACCCTTATAAAAACCTGCAAAGATTAATTACGGCTTTTTCTGCACTACCTAACAGAAATGATTATGAACTGTGGTTAGCAGGTCCCTACGATCAACGTTACTCTCCATTATTAGAAATACAAACTCAAGAATTAGGAATCAATCATCTCGTTAAATTCCTCAACTATGTATCTTATGACAAATTACCAATAATTATTAATCAAGCGATCGCGCTAGTTTTCCCCAGTCTTTGGGAAGGGTTTGGTTTACCAGTTTTAGAAGCAATGGCTTGTGGCACACCAGTAATTACCTCTAATATTTCTTCACTTCCAGAAGTTGCGGGAGATGCTGCTATTTTAATTAATCCCTATAATTCAGGGGAAATCACAGCAGCAATGCAAACGATTATTAATGATTCAGAAACAACAAAACAACTTTCAGCCAAAGGACTAAAAAGAGCGAATCAATTTAGTTGGGAAAAAACTGGACTTGCTACAGTTGAAGTTTTAAAAAAATATCTTGGATCGTAGCAGATACCCGATTTTTTAAAGAAGTATGGTTCTTATATCTTATTCTTTATTAATTGACATTTTCTTGTTATCCACAAAAATTATACTAAATATTAAATTTTCCCAAAGCCAATAATGGAAAATAACAAATTAAAAGTTATAATCTCTATAGAACTCATCAAAAAAAATAGAGCAATGACTGAAAAAACCATCTCAGCAGACTTAGACCTAGAAACAGCAGAGCGGATTAGTGCATTATCAAAAATGGAAAATCGCTCAACATCCCAAATAGCTAGTGCTGCAATCAAGCTAGGATCTATGTTACCTCATAATACTTGGTCAGCACTCTTACAGTTAAATGGAGTCGCTTCTGAGGCACAGTGGCAAGAAATTAGTCAAGAAATTACAAGAGTTTTATTGCATCATCAATACAAACTTGCTCAACAAAGAATTGCCCAAAATATAGATCAAAATTGGTTAAATTTCTTAGAAACTGAAGATGATATACTCTCTGCTTCAGTTGAGTTAACTCGTGATGTCTAATCCTTTACGCTTATGTCTTGATCTCAATATTTGGTGTGCGGCATTATTAGCTGATATCAAAGGAAATGAAAACATGACTACACCACGCAAGCTATCAGCTTGTCAAAGTATAGTTGACGCAGTTCGTTATGGTCGCTGTTATATCGGAACAGTAGAACTTGTGATTTCTTGGGGAATGTTAAATCGTTTAGAGCAAGTTTTATTAAGATTAACTCCCTTAGCTGATGATGTGTCTTTCTATGTGGATATTATCCGCAGTTATGCTCAAATTCAGCCTCAATTAATATTAGGAGGAACGGGTATTATTCCCATTACTGATATAGAAGATCAGCACGTTTTAGAAGCAGCTTTAGCTGGTCGAGCTAATATATTAGTGACAGCTAATTTTAAAGATTTTTTAAATAAAGATATTGAACTTATCATTCCTGAAAGACATAGTATTTATCATTCTCCTATCCATGAATTTCACATAGTTCATCCTTATTTAATGATTAGTTGGCTAAATCAAGGTAATATTCCTAAAATTCTGTAATCTTTATAATAAGAAAAATAAAAATAAAGGAGAGTTGCAACGGTTCAGTGAGGGTAAACTCCTTCGGAAATCACCTTACATTTTCGCCCTTTTCACCCGCTGCGACAGTCTTATGAAACTGTGAAAATTAATAATCAATAGCTATGCCAATTTTCCTTAATCTCAATCCCTCGTTCTGCCATTATTTGGGTGAATAAATCTGTGGATAATGCCAATTCTACAGGTAAAACCCCTGGTTTTTTAAGTTTACCTTCTAGTAATAATTTGGCAATGCTACCAGCACCGATACCGGAAGCAGTGGCAGTATTTTCATAACCAATAGTTGAATAATAAACCACATTTTTACCGTTTTTTTGACCTGTCACCTCAGCGCGAACTGCAACCCCAATACCACTAAAGATATTAGTAAAATCGGTCATCAAATGACTAACATGAGCGAGAAATTCAATCATGTAACCTTGCTGCATTAGCCATTGTGGGAAAATATGGGCAGCTATCCAAGTTAAATGGTTATAAAAATCAGGAATTGAACCAAACTTAGTAATTACAGTTTTGACAGTGGGGAAAGAATGGGGTAATGTGATAGTTTCTGGCATATCAAACCAGTAAACATTACTGTGATTGTATGGTGGGGGAAAGTTAATGTTTTCTCGATCTGAGTAAGGTTGAATTAAACGCCATTCACCATTTATCCAAGCTTTAAAAGAATGCTGTAATCCTAAAAAAGTTGTTCGCATGACGGTAACACCAGCGCCCCCAGAACCGGAAACTAAATAACTTAAATGTATTTTTTCTGGGTGATCAAATTGTTCGACACCTTGACGCACTAGACTATTAGAAATGCCGGGAAATATCCCCGTGTTAATAACTGCGGTTATGCCAGCTTCCAGGGCTTTTGAGTGCAAATTCAGCGCCTTTTGAGTGTAGGAACGGTGATCACTGACATCTAAATAATTTACACCTTGGTCAATGCAGATTTCTAGAACTTGAGTATCTCGGTAGTTAAACGGACCTGCACAATGAATGATTAAATCAGATTGTGCGATCGCACTCCGCAATTTGTCAACATCCTCCAAATTCAACACCAAAAACCGCACCCTATCACCTAAAGCTAAGTTTACAGCCTTTTGAGTCGAGAGCGATCGCCCTGTGATAGTAATTTCTGCTTGTGTGTGAGTGAGAATATCATTAGCAACCGCGCTACCAATGCGTCCCCTTCCACCTAAAATCAATACACGCTGTGTCATGACTACTGTTTTGACAACATTATCTTTATTTGAGCAGGTTTATGTCCCCTTTGTCATCAGTTACAACTCAGAATCAATAGACCTCTTGCAAAAGTTTTGGCTCTTCGCGTCTTTGCGTGATATTATCCCAAGTATTTGATTGATTTAAAACTCTCTGTCGATAATTTTAGAGAAAAAAGACTCCACCTATCCCCCAGAATTGCCTGAAACTGTAAGAATAAAAGAGTCAACCTGTTGGAGTCATAGCTACCAGTGAACCTTCCTAATAGCACTTCAGTACAAACTCAAAACCGCAAAGCAGATCACATTCGCATCTGTCTGGAGGAAGATGTTCAGTGTCAGCAAATTACCAATGGACTGGAACGCTATCGTTTTACCCATTGTTGCTTACCGGAAATTGACCGTAAAGACATAGATATCAGTACAACTTTTCTCACAAAACACCTCCAATCACCTTTACTCATCTCCTCAATGACGGGGGGAACTGAACAGGCCGGAATAATTAATTGTCGCTTGGCAGAAGTTGCCGAACAATATAAACTAGCTATGGGTGTGGGTTCTGAACGTGTGGCTGTGGAAAAACCCCAAGTTGCTGATACCTTTGCCATTCGCAAGTATGCCCCTAATACTCTGCTATTTGCTAACTTGGGTGCAGTGCAACTTAACTATAAATATGGTTTAGATCAATGTTTACGGGTGATTGATATTTTAGAGGCAGATGCCCTGATTTTACACCTCAACCCTTTGCAAGAGTGCATTCAACCTCAAGGTGATGTAAATTTTAAGGGATTGCTTGACAAAATTTCTAATTTATGTAGTAAATTACCAGTACCCGTGATAGCCAAAGAAGTGGGCAATGGTATTTCTGGGTCGATGGCTAAAAAGTTGATTGCTGCTGGAGTACAAGCGATTGATGTAGCTGGTGCCGGTGGCACATCTTGGGCTTTGGTGGAAGGAGAACGGGCAGAAAATCCGTTACAGCGTCGTTTAGGCAAAACCTTTGCTGATTGGGGTTTACCGACAGCAGAGTGTATTACCAGTATTAGAGAAAATCTTGAATTTGATGTGCCTTTAATTGCCTCTGGGGGGTTGCGTCATGGTTTAGACGTGGCAAAAGCGATCGCGCTGGGGGCAGATATCGCAGGTTTAGCAATGCCTTTCCTGAAAGCAGCAGCAGTTTCCCAAGCAGCAGTGGTAGAGTTAACAGAGGTATTAATTGCCGAAATCACTACGGTGTTATTCTGTACAGGCAACACCAGTTTAGATCAGTTAAAGCAATCAGGGAGTTTACAGGATTTGCAAAAAAAATAGGGTGTAAGGTTGGAAAACTTTTTGAATCATGACAAACAACTAATAACTAATGAATAATTTTCTTAAACAAACATTTGCCAGTTTAATTGGCAGTTTACTAGGACTAACTATTTTCTCTGGTATCAGCACTTTTGGTTTATTATTTTTAGTGTTAATACTTGCCACATCGAAAGATGTAAGTCCAGCAGTTAAAAATAAATCTATACTGGTTTTTGATCTAGCCTTAAAAATCACCGATAAAGAACCTAGTTCAAATCAATTTTTACAAAAAACATTGACAGGTGTAGACCAAGAAGAAATTAGTCTGCGTAAACTTATAGAAACTGTAGAAAAAGCCAGACGTGATTCGCGGATTATTGGGATTTATTTAGATGGAACAAAATCTGAATTAAGCAGTAATATTGGCTATGCTTCTTTAAAAGAAATCCGTCAAGCCTTAGAAAAGTTTCGTGCATCTGGTAAACAAATTATCGCCTACAGTGCCGATTGGGATGAAAAAAAATATTATTTGAGTTCAGTGGCTAACAAAATAGTTTTGAACCCTATCGGATTCATGGAAATGAACGGTTTGGCTTCACAACCAATATTTTTAGCTGGGGCATTAGATAAGTATGGCATTGGTATTCAGGTTGTGCGCGTGGGAAAATTTAAAGGTGCAGTAGAACCTTTTATTTTGAATAAACTAAGTCCAGAAAATAGAGTACAAACTCAAAAATTATTAGATGATGTGTGGGGAGAATGGCTCAAAGCTGTAGGTTCAAGCCGGAAAATTAAACCGGAAAAGTTACAAGAAATTGCAGATAATCAAGCTTTTTTAGAAGCAACGGCAGCTAAAACCAATGGTTTGATAGATCAAGTAGCTTATACAGATGAAGTAGTTGCAGAACTGAAGAAGTTAACTGATAGTGATAAAAAAGATAAAACCTTCCGGCAAATTAATATTAGTAATTATGCTCAAGTCCCTGGTAAATCAATGGGTGTTGAACGCAAATCAGACAATAAAATTGCTGTAGTTTATGCAGAAGGGGAAATAGTGAGTGGAAAAGGAGAAGATGGAGAAATAGGGGGCGATCGCTATGCTAAAATTTTCAGTAAACTTCGGCAAGATCAAGATGTTAAAACCGTAGTCTTGCGGATTAATAGCCCTGGTGGTAGTGTCAGTGCTTCGGAAATCATGCAGAGGGAAATAAAATTAACTCGGCAAGTTAAACCAGTCATCGTTTCAATGGGCGATATCGCCGCTTCTGGTGGTTATTATATTGCTACCGACTCTAATCGCATTTTTGCCGAACCAAACACGATCACGGGTTCTATAGGCGTGTTTGGCTTGCTTTTTAATGGTCAAAAACTAGCTAATAATAACGGCATTACCTGGGATAGTGTTAAAACTGCCAACTTTGCCGACAGTCAAACGGTTTCTCGTCCCAAATCTCCTCAAGAATTAGCATCATATCAACGCACCGTTAACCGTATTTACTATTTGTTTTTAGATAAAGTTGCCCGGGGTCGTAAACTACCAAATCAAAAAGTAGCAGAAATTGCCCAAGGGAGGGTCTGGTCAGGTACAGCAGCCAAAGAAATCGGTTTAGTTGATGAAATTGGTGGGTTAAATGTAGCGATTGAATATGCTGCTAAACAAGCAAAATTAGGCAATGATTGGGAAGTACAAGAATATCCACAAATTAGCACTTTTGAAGAACGTTTTTTTGGTCAGGCTTTAGAAGAAGTGCGAGTTAATTTAGGTATAGCAAAAACTCAAACCCAATCTCCTAACCCAGTGATGATTGAATTGGCAAAATTACAACAAGAAATCCAAGTTTTGCAAAAAATGAATGATCCTCAAGGGGTTTATGCCCGTTTACCCTTTAATTTGCATATTGATTAAATAGGGCTTGCTTAATAAAGCTAAAACTTAGATATATCAAGAGTTTGAAGCTTGAAAAAGTGAATCAGGTGCAAGGAATAAGCGTTGAAACTACCAAAAACCTATCACTTGACCAGATTCAATTATATTCTTCCTCCATACATTTTCTGGGCAGTGTTCGAGACGATTTAATTTTTCCTGAATCAATTATTTTCCCTAATGCTAGGACAAACATTGGGTCGCGGGCATCTCATGTTACAGTCTCATTGTGCAAATTCACTATGATGGGACGTGACTTTGCTTGTTTAACTTTTAACTCTTCTGGTATACTATCTGTATTATTTGGGGTCATGTTTTAACTGCTGGAATATTTGTACAATATAGATTTTGGCAGTTTTTTACCCCTATTTTCTCTTTCTTTGTGATAAATCCGGGTATAATTACTTTATATTTATGAACAGAATATTTTCCCCTTAACAGTTAATTGATTCACCATGGAAAGGTTATACATAGCCTACTAGACGGTTTATTACGGAGGAAGAGACTATGTTAAATAAACCTGGATTGTACATTTTACTTGTCAGCGTTCACGGTTTAATTAGGGGTAACAACCTAGAATTAGGGAGAGATGCTGATACTGGAGGACAAACAAAATATGTGGTCGAACTGGCCTGTACTTTAGCGAAAAACCCACAAGTAGAAAGAGTAGACTTAGTAACTCGATTGATAAATGATCCAAAAGTGAGTTCTGACTATGCCCAACCAGTAGAAGTTCTGGGAGATAAAGTCCAAATTATTCGCCTTGCTTGTGGTCCACGCCGCTACCTCCGTAAAGAAGTCTTGTGGCAACATTTAGATACCTTTGCCGATGAATTACTCCGACACATTCGCAAAATAGGAAGAATACCAAATGTAATTCATACACACTACGCCGATGCGGGATATGTAGGTTGTCGGGTTGCTGGTTGGCTAGGAACGCCTCTTGTGCATACAGGCCACTCTCTTGGCAGAGTGAAACAGCAACGATTATTAGAACAGGGAACTAAACAGGAAGTTATTGAAGAACATTTTCATATTAGTAAACGAATTGAAGCTGAAGAAATTACTCTTGGTGGTGCAGCTTTGGTGATTGCTAGTACAAATCAAGAAGTTGAACAGCAATACAGTGTTTACGATCGCTATCAGCCTGAGCGTATGGTAGTAATTCCTCCAGGTGTGACATTAGAACGATTCTACCCAGCCCCAGCTAATTGGCAAAATCCACCCATTCAACAACAATTAGACCGATTTCTCAAAGATCCCCAAAAGCCAATAATTATGGCTATCTCCCGTCCAGCGATTCGGAAAAATGTCGGTAGTCTAATTAAAGCCTATGGTGAAGATCCTGAATTGCGGAATTTAGCCAACTTAGTAATTATATTGGGAAAACGGGATGATATCATGACGATGGAATCGGGTCCGCGTCAGGTATTTATTGAGATATTACAATTAATAGATCGCTATGATCTTTATGGTCATATTGCTTATCCTAAACACCACAACGCTGATGATGTCCCAGATTTATATCGGTTAACGGCAAAAACCCAAGGAGTTTTCATCAATCCAGCCCTGACAGAACCATTTGGACTGACTTTGATCGAGGCTAGTGCTTGCGGGGTACCGATTATTGCGACTGCTGACGGAGGACCAAGGGACATTTTGGCAGCTTGCGAAAATGGGTTACTGATTAATCCTCTCGATATTCAAGAAATACAAGATGCTTTACGCACGACCCTGACCGATACCGAAAAATGGCAACGCTGGTCTAATAATGGCTTGGTTAATGTCTGTAAATACTTCTCTTGGCATAGTCACGTTGAGAAATATCTAGAAAGAATACGTTTATTTCCTCAACGACGGATTCAATCTTTACTCAGTCCTCTACCTGCGTCTCCAGCCACAGATCATCCAGAGTGGAATGCACCAGATACCAATCGTTTACCAACGGCTGATCGTTTTCTGGTTTGTGAAATTGATAATACCTTATTGGGTGATCAAGAGGCTTTGGGACAGTTAATTGAGCGGATTCGCAAAGAAGGCCATACAACAGGAGTCGGTATTGCTACTGGGCGCAGTCTGGAAAGTACGTTGAGTATGTTGGAAGAATGGCGATTTCCGATGCCAGATTTGTTAATTACATCAGCCGGTAGTGAAATCTATTATGGTCCCCAGATAGTTACCGATACAAGTTGGCAGAAACATATTGGCTATCAATGGCAAGCTAAAGCAATTCGTCAAGCTATGAAAGATATTCCTGGTGTGGAATTGCAGTCACCAGAGGCACAAGGCAAGTTTAAAATCAGTTATTTTGTCGATGCAGCTAAAGCGCCTAATTTCCGGGAAATCATTCGACATCTGCGTCGTCATCAACTTCCTGTTAAGGGGGTTTACAGTCACAATATGTATCTTGACTTAGTTCCTATTCGTGCTTCTAAAGGGGATGCAATTCGTTATGTGGCTTTAAAATGGGGTTTACCTGTTGATCGGTTCTTAGTGGCAGGGGCATCGGGTAATGATGAATCTATGCTGGCAGGAAATACGTTGGCGGTTGTGGTGGGGAATTACAGCCCAGAAGTTGAAAAGTTGCGGGGCTATCCACAGATTTATTTTGCCCAAGGGCATTATGCCTGGGGGATTTTGGAGGCTTTAGATCACTATGATTTTTTTGGGAATCTATCTCAAATACAACCAGAATTGTTGATGGTTTAGGATCAATTTTATTTCCTAGAGCGATCGCTCCAAAATCTCCCAAAAATGTCATCATAGTAAATGTCACAACACACTGGAGATAAAGCCACGGTTTACGCACGCCCTTTAGCCCGATTAATTGAGCAACTGCAACGTCTCCCCGGAGTCGGGCCTAAATCTGCCCAGCGTCTAGCGTTGCACATTTTGAAGCGCCCGGAAGCAGAGGTGGAAGCCTTAGCAAAGGCGATGATTGACGCAAAACAACAAATCGGTTTATGTACGGTCTGTTTTCATTTATCTGCTGAACCAGTTTGTGAAATCTGCCGTAATCCTAACCGTGATCCTCAAACTATCTGTGTTGTGGCTGATTCCCGTGATTTAATTGCACTGGAAAAAACCCGCGAGTACAAGGGCAAATATCATGTCTTGGGTGGGGTAATTTCGCCAATGGATGGCATAGGGCCGGAACAATTGACAATTCAAGCTTTGGTCAGGAGGGTTAGTCAGCAACAACCTAAAGAGGTGATTATGGCTATTAGTCCCAGTGTGGAAGGGGAAACTACTACATTATATATAGGTCAATTAATTAAACCGTTTACTAAAGTTACCCGCATCGCTTTTGGTTTACCTGTGGGTGGTGATTTGGAATATGCTGATGAAATAACTCTAGCTAGGGCTTTGGAAGGTCGTCGAGAATTAGATTAATAGACTTCCAAATAAAAAAATATTCCAAAATTTTTTGTGGTGCAGGCATCTTGCCTGCTAATAATACAAGGACGGGCAGGATGCCCATCCCAAAAGAAGTCCCAATACGGTTCGTTTAAGGACTGTAGAGACGAGAATCCCTACCCATGGAACGTCTCTACAAGGCTTTCCGGCTGATGAATTTGTTTAACCGAACTGTATTGAAAGAAGTCCTATCTGTGATGTATTGATGTTTTTAACTAGAAAGTAAGGCGACTATGACTATCACTTTAGATAAAACAGGTCAAACAGAATCTCAGACTATGACTCTGGAGGAGTTTTTGAGTTTTGATGATGGTACGGATGCGTTGTATGAGTTTGAAGATGGAGAATTGATATTAATGACGGCGGAAAGTGAAATTAATCGACGTATTACTTCTTTTTTGTTTGCTTGGTTTTTACAACAGGGGATTCCAGCTTATCGCTTGTCGATGAAAACAGAAATTATAGTCACTGGTTCACGGGTGCGTGTGCCTGATTTGGTGGTATTCTCAGAGGAGTTAGCGATCGCTATGGAAGGGGCAAAACGTTCAACAGTAACGCCAGAAATGCCTGCACCTTTGTTAGCGATCGAAGTGGTAAGTCCAAATCAGGCCAGTCGTGATTATCGTTATAAACGCTCAGAGTACGCAGCGCGGGATATTACAGAGTATTGGATTGTTGACCCCATTGAGCAAAAGGTGACGGTGTTGGTATGGGTAGAAGGTTTTTATGATGAGCAGATTTATCAAGGTGATATGGCGATCGCTTCCCCCATTTTTACCGATATTAAATTGACTGCTGCTCAAGTTTTACAGGCATAAATATTTGAATTTCAATTTTAGTGGATAATATTAGGTGGGCTGGTTAAACTGGGAGTAGTAAAAACGAGATTGTTGTAATGGTCGCAGCCCACACCCAAAATCAACCAGTGGAACAGGTGGTTTACCGCATTTTAGATGCCAATTTAGACCGGACTCGTGAGGGACTGCGAATCATTGAAGAATGGTGTCGCTTTGGTTTAAATGATGCCCAGTTAACGGAAACTTGTAAGCAACTCCGTCAAGAGGTAGGTCATTGGCATAGTGCTGAATTAAAGGCCGCAAGAGATACACCAGGCGATCCTGGTACTGATTTAAGCCATCCTCAAGAAGAACAACGCAATTCGATTACATCCCTGTTACAAGCTAATTTTTGTCGTGTCCAAGAAGCTTTGCGGGTGTTGGAGGAATATGGTAAGCTTTATCACCCAGACATGGGCAAAGCTTTTAAACAAATGCGTTATCAGGTTTACACCCTGGAAAGCAATTTAATGGGTTATCAGCGCCATCAATTACTCTGGCGATCGCACTTGTATTTTGTGACTGCTCCGGCTGAAAATTTGTTTCAGGTGGTGGAAGCATCTCTCAAGGGTGGATTAACCCTGTTACAATATCGGGAAAAAACTGCTGATGATCTAATTCGTCTGGAACAGGCTCGAAAATTACGCCAATTATGCCATGATTATGGGGCTTTATTTATTATCAATGACCGAATAGATTTGGCTTTGGCTGTAGATGCCGATGGGGTTCATTTAGGTCAAAAAGATATGCCTATCTCTGCGGCTAGAGAATTGTTAGGAACTAAGCGATTAATAGGCCGATCTACCACAAATCCTGAAGAAATGCAAGGGGCAATTGCCGAAGGTGCAGATTATATTGGTGTGGGTCCAGTGTATGAAACACCGACTAAGGCAGGTAAATCAGCCACAGGGTTAGAATATGTGAGTTATGCGGCTAAAAATTGTTCTATTCCCTGGTTTGCTATTGGGGGCATAGATCCAAGTAATATTAATGATGTGATGGATGGGGGAGCGCGAAGAGTAGCAATTGTGCGATCGCTCATGCAAGCAGAACAACCAACTTTGTTAACACAATATTTTCTTTCTCAACTTCATCGGAAATTATAAAATTTAGGAATTACAAATGATCAATTGTCAAATTAATCTCCAAGTAAATGGGGAAACTCGCAGTTGTACAGATCAAATTTCTTTACCTGAATTACTTCAACAATTAGGTTTTAATCCCCGGTTGGTCGCCGTGGAATATAATGGTGAAATTTTACACCGACAATTTTGGCCAGATACTAAAATCAAAGATAGCGATCGCTTAGAAGTCGTAACTATTGTCGGTGGTGGTTGATATAGTCTGAATAGTCTGAATCAGGATTCACAGGATTTTAGGATTAACAGGATTAATTTTGGAATTTCTTCTTTTTCTTCCTGCTATTCCTATCACCTATTACCTATTACCTAATTTAATAAACAAGATAAACAAGATTCAGGACTATATAGCCAACGGTGGTAACTTTTCCGCTTGGTTAATTCCTGTCCTTGACGACCGAATTTTTCTCGTAATTGCTTATCTTCACACAAACGTCTAAAAGCTTGGAGAACTTCATAACCAGAATTGGGATTCACCAATAGACCATTTTCTTCATGATGAACTACATCTAAAATACTACCTAAACGAGAAGCAATAACTGGTTTACCGAAATAACCTGCTTCTAAATAAACCATGCTAAAATGGTCTAGATTTTTTTGATAGCGATCGCGCAAAGTCAACATTGCAAAAATATCACAAGCTGCATAGTAAGCGGCCAAATCTCGTTCTGGGACAGATCCAGCAAAGTGTACTCGTTGATCTACACGCAAACGTTGCGCGAGAGATTTTAATTGCGATTCACAAGCACCTTCTCCACAAATTATATAGTGGACATCTAACCCAAGGGTCAATAATAAAGGAATATTATCTATTACCCGATTAAAACTTTTGTGTTTGACTAAACTACCAACAGAAAGAATTAAAATCGCTGTTTCAGAAATATTATACTTCTGACGTAATTTACTTCGTAAATCATCAAGATGACTTAAACTTGTGGGAGTACCAAATTTTTCTGGTCTAACCACTGGATTAATTACATGAGTAGGGGTGTCAAGACGAAAATTAGTGCGGAGATAATCTCGAATATGGGAAGTTTGACAAACAATACCAGCGGCTCGTTTCAGGGTTAATTTAAAGAGCGATCGCCCTACAGGATTCCTTATTGCAGACTGTAAATCTTTACCATGCAAATAGATAAAAAACTGAATTGGTAAAAGATAGCTAAGTAGCAATAATGCCGGAAATTCGTAACCATGACACCATTCAATATAGCGGTAATGATAGCGGAAATATAGTTTAATAGCCAACAAAAAAGACCAAACAATGTTGACTACAGGTTTAAAGATATTTACTAACAAAGTACCACGAAACAAACCTATAGACGGCCAGCGATAAACCGGAAAACGTTGCATTTGATCAAATATTTTATCTCCAGAACAACCAGCAGCCAATACAATTACCCTTTCTGGATCTTGCAAACAACGATTATAGATATATTCCCCAATTACAACATCTTTTGGTCGAAAAATGCGAGAGATAACCAGAATATCTGGATAAGCAGTTTTATCCCTAACTTGTGTGCCTAATTGTGAAATATGTTCCATAATTAAGTTTGATAAATAAACGGTTAATACTGATAAATCGCCAATGTTTTGTTATGAAATGCTGAACAAAGAAATTAAAAAAACTTTACTTAACTAGCTGAGTAATTCTGGCACAAAAATAAAAATTCCATCAATAGCAAAATATCCCATACCGAAATTAGTAGATAAATAGCATAATGATGGTAAGTTTATTTTTCAAGTTATTGACCTTTGATTTTGACAATCAATTGAAATAGTGATGATGGGTTTCCACGATTCAAGACTCTTAAAATCCTAAATTGGTATGACTGACAATTTACCAATAATGGATAATTTTTTTATATGCGAAAATCTAGCTAGATTTTATCTCTATCATTCTCCTTCACTTACTTAGAAACTACCGGGAGAATGACTAAATCTAACTGATATCTGTAGAATAGCTTAACTGTTTTAAGAATCCATGCCAACTTGCCAGAAAAATTTGATTATTTGGTATTCTAGATAATGATTTAGGTCTAATCATCAAGCTATCCTCTTTAATTAGTAGATTTACGGAAGGGAATGATTTCTGAGCAATTCTTTTAACTTTTAACCCAACCTCTTAAAGCAAAAATAATTCCTGTAACCCCCTATTCATACCTGCTCAAAATTTTTGATCTATCCGGGAAAAAACGAGCTACTACCAAAAATTGATGAGTGAAAATAGCATTGATGATATTTTGGTTGAAAAGTCTTGATTAATAGCCTATTCCAGCAATTTTAAATCTAGATATATCCTGAGAATCTGGTATTAATTTGCTATATAATATAATTAATTGTTTGTAAAAATGCTTACTGTTCAGGGTCGCAAAGTTATCGGTTGGGAATAATCAACTGATTGTCAAGCAGTGTGATTACTTAGAGCTTTTGGAGTACGGTTTTCAGTGTGAGAAATCCCCCCTCTGTTTGCTGCCTAACAAAGATGCAGACGCGGTAAACTGAATATATGCTCAATACACTTGAGTTAGCAGTTTTTAGTGGATGTATTATGCGTAAAAAATTAAGACAAATTTTCAAACCCCTATTAAAAACTGGCTTGGTTTTGGGTTTGGTGTTAGCATTAGCCTTGGGACACGCTGATGGGGCATTAGCAGCCCGCAGTGGTGGGCGCATTGGTGGTGGGTCTTTTAGAATGCCTTCTAGTCGCACTTATACACCGCGTACCTATGCACCTCCTGGTGGGGGATATGCACCATATCCTGGTGGTGGGTTTGGCTTTCCGTTCTTGATTCCTTTTTGGGGAATTGGGGGAGGCTTTGGTGGTTTGTTTGGTATTTTAATATTTTTTGCGATCGCTAATTTTTTAATGCAGACTTTTCGTCGTGTCGCTGGCAATGAAAATCAGGTAGAATATGGTAGCAATCCTGCCGTTAGTGTTAACCGTCTACAAGTAGGTTTATTAGCACAAGCCAGGGATTTACAACCTGAACTCAACGAATTAGCCGCAAGTTCTGACACCAACACCCCAGAAGGAAGAGCAGAAATTTTGCAAGAAGTTAGTCTGGCTTTGTTGCGTCATCCTGAATACTGGGTATATGCAGGTAGTAGCAGCGAACAAGGGAAACTAAATGCGGCTGAGTCACAGTTTAACCGTTTGTCTTTAGCAGAACGGAGTAAATTTAGTCAAGAAACTTTAACTAATGTCAATAATCAGTTAAGGTCAGCAACTAGACAAGAAGCTTTACCTGCTGAACTCGACAATCCCACCCGTTTAATTAGCGGTGGTCCGGGAGAGTATATCATTGTGACGTTATTGGCAGCGACTCTGGGCAAATTTCAACTTCCACCAGTCAACACAATAGAAGATTTACGTCAAGCTTTGCGACAAATTGGTAGTATTCCCAGTGAGCAACTTTTAGCTTTTGAAGTTCTTTGGACACCTCAAGCGGAAGGTGATACTCTCACATCTGATGATTTGTTTGCTGAGTATCCTGATTTAAAGATTGTTTAAGGTGTAGAGGCTGGTTATTGTAATGCCACCTCTATAGCAACCGAGCCATCTCTAATAGCATCATAAAGTCCTGATTTAGTTGCCCATTCTAAACTATCTTCAGGACTTTTAGCATTAACCAAATCTTTTAACCAATCTGACACTAAGAACTCAAAATCTCGTTCAGACATTTCTAATGGGGAAACTTCTTTTTTGTCTGCATAGTTGTCAATAGTATTCTTGGCATCAAAACGATAATCTGCTGGTTTGTCGTAGATATCAGATATATCTTCCTTCCACAAATAGAAATTATCAGGAAAAGCAACAAGAAAAAAGGGTGTATTTGGTATACCTGAATGTACTAGCAAGTTGCGTCGGATTTCACTAGCACGACGCTGCGCAGATTTCTCTTTTAAGGAGATTTTCTTAACCTCTGCAATTAGCTTAACTTTCCCTTTAGGGTCGAAAATAACTATATCGGCGCGATGTTTTAATCTAGCACCTTTAACCTCCCATTCTCCTCGACGTACCATTTCATCAAGACAGGCTCGACAAACGTTAACCTGTTTACGTCCTGGAGAATACCAAACAGCAGTAATGGCTGCTGGTGAATCTTTGGCAACACACTTTTCTGTTTGTATATCACAAATGTCTTTTAGAATTACACCACTTGGTTCTACAGTTTTAATCATGTTTATTCTCCTGACTCAGGATTATAAGCCAACCATTCAGTAAGCCTATCTCTTGCATCTTCTATCAAGTCTTCTCGATCTTTGGAACTGATTGCAATATGAAAAGAAGCATCTAAACTTGTTTCAGCTTCATCTATAAGTATATCAGGCATTTCTAGAGGTCGGCTATAAGCCATTTTAAAGCGGTTTATATGTGATAATTCATGAGCTAGACAGGCCAGTACAGACATTCTAGAATTTGCGCTAGAGTTATTACCAGGATAGGCATCTGCTCCTAAATAGACAACATTTCTGTTTTCTACAAAACGTGTTCGAGAACCATTTATATTTGCCTGATCTGTAATCAGAATTTTATCTTCATCACCACATAAAACTTCCCAAGCCTCAATACAATACTCTATTTGTCTATCAGTTAAACCGTTACGATTTCTTTGTCCTAAAAAAAGTGACATATACCAGGAAGCTTCTGCGAGATAAAGAAGCAGAAGCTCTAATTACTGTTTTGATGCAATCCTTTCCCTACTATAAATATAGCCAGTAAGAGCGCGATTCTTAATATTATACCTTAAATATCCGCACTGAAACTTTGGGCGTAAATAACCTCAATGTTGCTACCCAGTTCTAATTTATCTAAAGATTCTGTGAAAAAGACAAAACCTTTGTAGGCTGTGACATATTTGTAAATTTTTGTAAAAAACCCTTCACTGGTGACAATAACGAGCGCTTCTTGATTTTTAGAGAGAAGAGTCAGAAAGTCTTCTAACTTCAAACATACACCAGTTCCCCGATTAGTGAATATTCTCCCACCAATAGCCGCAGGTTGAGCAATCGCATCACCACTGTAATAAGTCATTAATTTTTACATATATATATTGACTTGCTGATTTTAAACTTTTGTCTCTACTGCTTGCTGTTGGGTTTGTAACGTTTGGGGTAAACTCCAATCTGGACGCAATTTAGCCGCTTGACGCAAATAAATGTGGTGAATGGGGGTAGAAGTTGGTAAATAGGCGTGAATTAAAAAGCGGATGCAGTGCTGTAAACTGCCTTCGACGTGCATTTGTTGCACATCTAACATAGCTACACTATCCCACAATGGACGACTGCGAGCGATCGCTGCGGGGAAAATCACATCAATATCCCTTGTCACCGAAAAAGTCACACTCATAATTTCTGTTGGCTGGAGTTGATTTCTCTGTTCCAGTTCATCCAGTAATTCTGTCACCGCTTCTTGAATTGCTTCCACACTATTTTCCGCAACGGTTGTTGCACCACGAATCGCTTTCATTTGCCATTCCACTCCAAAATCCTCCTTAATTCTTAATTTACCAAGGGTGAGGAAACCCCACCCATACATTTATTTATGGTCGATATAACCACAAGGGTAAACCACTGGTAGACATTTCAAATTCCAGCCAATCAATACCAGCCCCAATACCTGATCCTAGTTGACGACTACCTGGTAAAACACGACTTAACAATGGTTTCGGTTCTTCTAGGGTATAGCAAGGGGTTTTTTCTGGATCAAGACCGACTAATTCCGCAGTCCAGCGTCGCGCATCTTCTTCTGTTCCCAGACGGTCTACAACACCCAATTCTAAGGCTTGCTGTCCCGTAAAAATCCGGCCGTCGGCGAAAGTTTTCACGGTTTCTACTGCTAAAGAACGCCCTTCCGCGACTGTTTGCACAAATTGCTGATAGCTGACATCAATCAATTCTTGGAGGATGGTTTGTTCTGGTTCTGTTAGTTCTCGGTCAAAGGACAAAATATCTTTGTAAGGGCCAGACTTAATGACTTTGAAGGAAACTCCAATTTTCTCTAATAGCCGTTCTAGGTTATTTCCTCGCAAAATCACACCAATACTGCCTGTAATCGTCCCTGGGTTAGCGATGATGTGTTCTGCTCCCATACCAATATAAACACCACCAGAAGCGGAAATATTACCAAAACTGGCAACTATTTTGATTTTATTCCGTAATCGCTTTAAGGCACTATAAATTTCTTGGGAATCTCCTACTGTCCCTCCAGGACTATCAATGCGGAGTAGTAGGGCGGGAAATTTTCTCTCTTCGACGGTTTTTAGGGCTTCTAATACCCGTTTACGAGTTCCACTAGCGATCGCGCCAGTAATTTCAATCCGAGCAATTTGTTTCCGAAACCTGGGCTTAAAAGGCCAAATCATGAGCTATCCAATGACTTTAATTAATAGACTTAATATAACGGTTGTCAGTTACAGGGGGCAGCACTTAGGCTTACTATGGCTAACGCCACGCTCCGCGGTAAGCGTCAGCTATGCCGTTAGGCTTTACGACTTCGCTCGGCACAAGTCAGTACAAGACGCTCAGTGACCGGGGGCAGGAGGCAGGGGAGGCAGGGCAGGAATAATTAATTAATTTATTCCCATAATGCCTACGGCAGGCTAACGCCAACACCAATCACCCATCACCAACCCCCAACCCATTTTTATGCTTTACTGAGGATTCTTTGCACAATTTCTACTCCAGATACGGCTTGCCAGACAAAAAGCCCCAAAAGCGCGAAATTTAATAAAATGTGCGTCACACGCGCCCAATTTGCCCCTTTTTGCATAAAGGGAGTAAGAGAAGCAGAAAAAGCTATCAGTCCAGTCATGCCCAAACCCGCTAGTAGGTGGGGTCCAACAAACAATTTACCATTATTAATGTAGGTGACAGCCATCCCACCAATCGCACCTGCTACCATCAAGGCTAAAATAATAGAACCAATTTGGTGATGTTTAATGTTGTACTTACCTTTAATTAGTTCTTTTTTTTCGTCACCCTGAGCATTTCTCGTCCGTTGTACTTGTAACCCCAAGTAAGCAGCGTAAAGTGAAAGTGCTAATAGTATCCACATGGTTACTGGGTGGAAAAAATTTAACCAATACTTGAATGTTGGAGAAAGTTCTAAGCTCATTTTGTTTGTCAACCATTATTAAATCTTTATAAAACTTAGCATACCTTGATTTTATCTACTTAACATTCAATATTTAACACTCAGCAACCACTTTATTTCCCTGTTCCCTGTTCCCTGTTCCCTGTTCCCTGTTCCCTGTTCCCTGTTCCGTGTTCCCTGTTCCCTGTTCCCTGTTCCCCGTTACCTTTTATTATGACCAACAATAACAATACTCTGCTCCTAAAAGCAGCCAAAAATGGTAATATTCAGCATCTATCGGCGTTAATTGAGGCTGGTGCTAAGGTTGATGTATGTGATCAAGATGGAACTACAGCTTTGATGTATGCCGCTAATTTAGGTTATACGGAAATTGCGCGATCGCTCTTAAATGCCGGGGCTAATATCAACTTAGCTAGAAAAACCTACGCTTTAACGGCTTTAATGTTGGCGGCAAGTGCCAATAAACTAGATATTGTCCAGCTTTTAATCTCCAGAGGTGCTGACGTTAACGCCGTGAATGAAGACGGTAGCACGGCTTTAATGGCAGCAGCACTCAAAGGTCATCTTGATATAGTTCATGCTTTATTAGCAGCCGGGGCTGATGCCAGTCTTGCTGATCAAGATGATGATACAGCTTTAAAATTAGTCGTCAAGCAAGGCTATACGGCAGTCGTTAAAGCACTACTACAAAATAGTAATAATGTCAACATTCCCGATGCAGAAGGTGAAACACCATTAATGATCGCTTCCGAATCAGGACATTTGGATGTAGTGCAAGCCTTATTATCCCTTGGTGCTGATATCAACTTAAAAAATTCCGATGGTGTTACACCACTTTTAACTGCTGCTGCTACTAATAATATTGAGATTGTGGTGGCTTTATTAGATGCAGGTGCAGAAATAAATCATCAAGACAAAGATGGTGAAACTGCCTTGCACTTAGCGACTTTAGAAGGTTACATTGATGTAGTAGAAGTGTTATTACAACGAGGTGCTGATGCTCAAATTAGAAATAATTTAGGTGATACACCTCTATTGGTAGCAGCTTTGCAGGGACATAGCCAAATAGTTGAAAAACTGTTACATTTTGGGGCAGATATTCATAATAGAAATCTTGGTGAAGTACCCTTAACTTTGGCAGCATTCCAAGGACAGACTCAGACAGTAAAAGTATTACTTAATTACGGTGCTGATGTAAATGCCTTGGCTGATGATGGACAAACCGCTTTAATTAAAGCCACAGCAGGTAATTATCCAGAAATTATTAAACTCCTGTTAGATAAAGGTGCAAATTTAAATGTTCAAGATTCAGCCGGTGCAACGGCTTTAATGTGGGCTGTCTCACACGATTATAGTCAAGCAGTGCAGATTTTACTGGCTGCGGGGGCAGATGTCAACTTAAAAAATCGTGGTGGTTATACAGCTTTAATGATTGCTGAATTTAATGATTATCCTCATATAGTTCGACGTTTACGCCAATCTAACGCACAGGAATAGTCCTAGCTTTAAATACTAAATTAATTATGAAACAATCTCGCTTTTTTCGTTTACTAGATAACGATGCGATCGCTGCCTGGGTTTTTATGACACCAGCAATGATTTTATTAGGTTTATTTGTAATTTGGCCGATTGCTTATTTATTTTATCTTAGTTTCACTGCTGGTAGTTTTACTTCTACCGGAATTTATTGGGTAGGGTTGAAAAATTATTGGCGATTACTACAAAATCCCGATTTTTGGCAAGTTATTTTTAACACTGGTTATTTTACTATTGGCAGCATTATTCCTAGTTTAGTGATTCCATTGGGATTAGCTGCATTATTAAATAGTTCTATCCCTTTGCGGGGCGTTTTGCGGAGTGCCTATTTTTTACCTTCAATTGTTTCTCTTGTTGCTGCTGGTTTAGGGTTTCGTTGGTTATTTCAAACTACTGGGCCTGTTAATGAATTATTGAATGTTTTTAATATTCCTCCAATAGCTTGGTTGGGAGATACTTTTTGGGCAATGCCAGTCATAATTTTATTTAGTATTTGGAAACAAATCGGTTTTAATATGGTTGTTTTTTTGGCAGGTTTACAAGCTATTCCTACCAGTCGTTATGAAGCTGCGGAACTTGATGGAGCTAATAGTTGGCAACAATTTTGGCATATTACTCTACCGGGATTACAACCAACTTTAATTTTTGTCACTATCACTACTGCAATTTTTACATTACGAAGTTTTGAACCAGTTTATATAATTACAGGTGGTGGTCCTTTAAATTCTACTAATTTACTAGTTTATTACACCTATCAAGAAGCTTTTGCTCAATTTGATTTCGGTTACGCGGCAGCAGTAGCTACATTATTGTTAGCAGTAACTTTAATATTAGTATATTTCCAATTAAGAACTTGGGGGGAGGAATGAGGCAGGGGGCAGAGGGCAGGGGAAGCAGGGGAGGCAGGGGAGGCAGGGGAAGCAGGGGAAGCAAGGGAGGAATAATTAATTTATCACCAATCAGGATCACGGATTTAATGGATTACACAGATTACACGGATTTGAAGATTATCCCATTACCCATTACCAATCACCCATCACCCATTACCCATTATCAAAATTCTCGTCGTAAGAATAGGAGAATAGCAACCGTTAACATCATTACACTGTAAAATAAACCATAGCTGGCATTAGTAATTAATGTTAATGGATCAGGTAGTGCTTGGAGTCCATAAACAGCATCATTTTTGAGATCCAAGCGAGATAAATCTGGCAATATGAGAAATAAACCTTGTGTGATGCGTTCTATTCCAGGGCTTTTGCTCATGCGTCCAAGTTGGACTAAATCTTGAGTAATATTCCCCATTAAATACACGGCAAATGATAAAGCTGTAGCGATTAAGGAACTTGTAAATACTCCTAAAGTTATAGATACGGCAGTAATTAAGGACAATTGCAAAAATAAAAAGAATGCAGCAATTAAAATGCTGAATGTCGGATACTCCATTTTACTAAATTGCAAAAACCCTAAATAAATTACTGTCATTGCTATGACTAATACTGCTAAGACTGCTGATAGTCCTAAATATTTGCTGGTGATAAATTCACTGCGACTGATGGGTTTGGCAATTAAAACTAATATGGTGCGCTTTTCAATTTCTTTGTTGACTAATCCTGTTCCTATAAATATAGCAACAATTAGGCCAATAGCACTCATGGCTGCAAAACCAAAGTCTAAAAATATTTTGTCTTGGGTTGTGGGTGTAAATTCAAAAATTGCTAGATTAGCAATTGGGAGTAATAGTGCATAGAAACCGATGATGTAAAGGATGCGATCGCGGATCACTTCCTTAAACACGTTCTTTGCCATGACATAAGTTCTGCCTAGATTCATAGTTATTTAGTGATTAAATTATTGATTTATTTACTGTTTTGGTGGTGGTGAACCAGGGATAAATTTGCTAGTGCGATCGCACTTAATTTCGGCTATTGTATTTTCTGGATTGGTTCTACTGGCAACTGGCTCGATCAAACAGGATTTTTTCAAGTAATATCCCTGGGAATTGGAACTTGGTCCCATCCAAATACTGAGAATATCTAATCTATATCCAGATTTGACATTGACTATTCTTGGTTCTACTTTCCATAGTTTCTGTTCTTCAAATTTATCCAAATTTTTTGTAATTATGTTATTTCCTAAATTTCCCAATTGTCGATTAGAATCTATTAACCATCTTTCTACTTGTGACCAAGGCCTATTTACTATTTGTTGTTCTACTAAGGGTTGTAATTTGTTTAAGATATTTTCACCATTTTTAGAGTTTTTAGGTTTTTCGTCTACCCTAATTACAAAGGCACTACGTTTAAAGTCATCCGTTAGCAATGTTGGATATTCTTTTGACCATTTATCTAAGACAAAGTAAAACTGAATCCAACAACTAATTAACATCGACCAAGCAATCAAAATGATAGTTTTTTGCCGGACTTCTAATTTGGGCATAGTAGCTTTGGCTACTGAACCCTTACCTTCAAAAAATTCTGGTAATGCTGTAATAATAGCCGCTAAGGTAGGCCAAATAACAATAGTTCTGGGTGTTACTCCATTTACTTGATGTCCAAAGGCAAACATACTAACTAAAAAGCCAGTCACAACTGCTCCCACTGGCATAAAAGTACCAGGAACTCTTAAAGGGTCATCTGTAGTATACCAGGCTGTACCAGCAACTAAAAATAACCAACCACAAAATGCAATTAAGTCTTTTATGTAACCTGTGGCTAAATAAGAAACTCCCCAAGAAAAAACACTCAAATAAATAAATGTCTGCCAAGAGTAAGCTTTGGGGGGAGTTAACAGCTTTTGAATCCCTAAAAATATGTCTTGAAAAAATTTAAAGATAAAAAATACATCTTTAAATAAGCTGTTCATTTATGTTTACCTCTAAGTTTTATTTATTGCGAACAAACAAAAGTACAGTGATTGCAGTATAGCTGAGTGAATTAGCTATTAGTGTGGTAGTAACTAAGCTATTACTTTTTAGTTTAAGTTGACTGAAATTATTTACTCTCTTTCTCTGAGATATTGGTTCTTCTTCTTTTTTAACTCTATCATCTAAGAAAATTAGCAATATTTTCAGTAAGAAAAATTTGATCAAAAAGGTAGCAAAGAAAATGATAAAGGCAATCAAAATAATTAATGTCTGAGTTTCAGACCTTTTAAAGCTATTAAAAAATATATAGCTAATTAGTTCTGATTTCAAGTTTACTGGCAATATTGGCTCGGAGAGAAAAAATATAATCCAACCAATGACACTAGAAAACACATTCATGGAGATTGCATAAAAAATGCTGGTCTTTTTGTCAAATTTCAGGTTTCTATGGAGAACATAAGCCTCTATGGGAATGGCTACAAATAAAAACAAGGTGGCAAATAAAATTGCACCAATGGGCAAAAGTCTCGGTATTGATAGTTCTTCTGACATACAGGGTTATCAAAGGGGGCAGGGATCACACGGTTGATGTTGGTAATTATCTCATTGTTTTTGTCATATACCATATTAGTGTGACAATATCAATATATTTATTTTTTTAACATCTGTTTTCATTTGATTGGGTAAAATAGGAGACTGCTAGATTAAAATTTTTTGAGAAATGACAAGGAACGGCATCGGTATTCGCACAGCGCAAGTGCGTTCTGAACGGTTGACTGGTCAAATTCATGTCTATGATGGTGTGGGGAAAGGAAAGTCCCAAGCTGCTCTAGGTGTGGTTTTGCGTTCAATTGGTTTGGGAATAAATGCACCAAGCAATTCTAACCGGGTTTTATTGCTGCGGTTTTTAAAGGGTCCAGAACGAGATTATGATGAGGATGGAGCGATCGCTGCTTTACAGCGTGGATTCCCCCATTTGATTGATCAAGTTCGCACCGGTAGAGCAGAGTTTTTTGGACATGACGAAATTACCCCTTTTGACCGAGAAGAGGCATCACGGGGGTGGGATGTAGCCAAAGGTGCGATCGCCTCTGGTTTGTATTCGGTTGTGGTTTTAGACGAAATTAACCCGGTTTTAGACTTGGGTTTACTATCTGTGGATGAGGTGGTACAAACTTTAAAATCTAAACCCCAGGAGTTAGAAATTATTGCCACTGGACGCGCTGCACCGCAAAAATTGCTGGATATTGCCGATTTACACTCAGAAATGAAACCTCAGCATCATCCAACGGCAGCAGAATTATTAATTGAAGGGATTGAAATTTATACTGGTGCGGGTAAAGGTAAGTCTACGAGTGCTTTGGGGAAGGCATTAAAAGCCATTGGTAGGGGGATTAATCATCCTGGTTCTACCCGTGTGTTGATTATGCAATGGCTCAAAGGTGGTAGTGGTTATACTGAAGATGCAGCGATCGCGGCTTTGCAACAGTCCTATCCAGAAGTGGTGGATCATCAACGTTGCGGTCGAGATGCCATTGTTTGGCGTAATTCTCGGCAAGAATTGGATTATATGGAAGCTGAGAGGGGTTGGGAAATTGCTAAAATAGCGATCGCTTCTGGTGTGTATAAAACTATAATTCTTGATGAACTCAATCCCACTGTTGATTTAGAATTATTGCCAGTAGACCCCATTGTTCAAGCATTACTGCGTAAACCCCGCGACACAGAAATTATTATTACTGGTCGTTGTCAAAATCAACCTGCTTATTTTGATTTAGCCAGTATTCACTCTGAGGTCTATTGTCATAAACATTATGCTAATCACGGTGTGGAATTAAAACGGGGAGTAGATTTTTAACATGGATAATAGTAATACATTAGATTTGGTGGCAGGGGGATTGGCGATCGCTATTCTGGTAGGTGGAATTTTAATGATGTTCACTACCCTCTTTACCACCAAAAAATAGTTAAGGCAGGGGGCAGGGGGCAGGGGGGGCAGGGGAGGCAGGGGAGGAATAAATCTTTTATTACCAATCACGATCACGGATTTAATGGATTACACAGATTACACGGATTTGAAGATTATCCCATTACCAATTACCAATTACCAATTACCCATTACCAATTACCCATTACCAATCACCCCCTATATTTAATGATTGTAATTATTAGTACGAGGATGGCGCATACCAGCTACAGCACCCATCAAAGCGGCAGCTAAACTTAATAGAGAACCAAGGACAAACCACCACAAAGTTCTGGATGTTGCTGCTGCAACTTGACGGGTTTGTTCTTCAGTTAATTGAGGTAAATTTTGAGGTATATTAGTACCTTGTTGTTGTAATTGAGTAATTACTTCACCTGCATTATAGGCAGCAACACCAAAAGTACCTAAAACACCATTTGCTAATAAAAAAGAACTAATTGCTAGGGTTGTTGCCCAAAGAATAGCACCATTTAGTAAGGCTGTATTCTGGTTCATTGGTCCACAAGCACGGGTTGTTACCCAACCACCCAAAAATAGAGAAAGTAATAAGGCTACAGTTGACCAAATTCCGACATTACTAATAATACCAGAAGCTATTGATCTCGGTGCTAAAGAATCGGCAATTCTACCCGCACCAAGGGCGCTAAAGAAGGAACTTAAAACTAATTGAGTCGCTAATGCAAGCAACACACCAGAAAGAATTGGACCCCAACGCACGCGATCGCGATATTCAGAAACTCGACTAGCGATCGCTGATTCAGGAGGAATAATTTCATCACCTACACGATTTGCGTATGACATAGTTTATTTTCTCCTTTGCTATTTCAGCAAAGTTTTTAGGATATATTATTGATGTTTATGTTTAAAATTAAACTCTCAATTGTCGTTTTTAATCTCTATCACTAGAAAGAGTTATTTAGTATATACTAGGGAATAAGCGATAGCTGCGCTCGCCGTACCCCTTCGGGGAAGCAATCTACCCGAAGCGTCTCGTAGAGAAGGCATCGCGCAACCCAACAAAATCTCGAAAATATTGGTTTTATTTACGTCAAATGTCAATTAAATTGCCAAATTTAGGACTCCACCATCCTTTTGCCGTATTAAAATAAGCCACATCTTTATGTTTCTTATCCTTCCATGATTCCTGACCAGAACACCGTAGCATAGTCTTATTCTGCCCATCCTTAATATAACTGTACTCCTCCAAAGGTTTCTTACATACTGGACAGGGATATGAGGTGATTTTTGCTGAAGGCTTGGGAGTATTTTCATTTTGAGATGTTTTAGTTTTAGGTGCTTCCCAAGTTTTGTTAAAATCACTCCAAAACAACACAACATTTTCACAGCCACTCACACATTTGAGGAAATATTTCTTTTTAACTTTACTACTAGGAATTTTAGCTAGACAGTTATTACAATTGGGACAACGAGTTTTAGAAGTTTCATATTTACGCTCAACTGCATTATTAGTTTTAGCTATAGCTGAGGGATTAATAACCACAGTTTTAGCTTTGGAAAGGGCAGGTACAAAATAATTCTGATTCCAATTAGTTAGGTAATATTGCCAAGAGTTTTTTCCTTCAGCGATCGCATCTAGGGCATCTTCCATTTTAGCAGTAAATTCTGCTTCTAATAAATCTGGTAAAGCCTTTTGTAAAAACTCATCAACTTCTAACCCTAAAACTGTAGGTTGGAGATGGTCTTTTTTCAATTCCACATAATTGCGTTTCTTTAAAGTAGCAACGGTGGGGGCATAAGTGCTAGGACGACCAATACCTTTTCTTTCCATCAATTGTACCAGTTTTGGTTCACTGTACCTTGGTGGTGGTTGGGTTTGTTTTTGGTCATGTCCAGCTTTTTCTAAAGTCAGCATTTGCCCCTTTTGCAAAGCAGGTAAAACTGCATCTTTGCTAAGATTCAACCAATATTTTGCATAACCGTAAAATTCGATTACTTGCCCTCTAGCTTGCCATAAAATATTACCTGATTGAGTAATTATCAGAGTTTTACGAAGTTGTGCAGGACGACATTGAGAAGCAACTGCTCTTTTCCAAATCATCACATACAAGTTAAACTCATCTTCAGGTAATTCTATCCGCAATTGCACCGAAGGACGAAAGACATCTGTGGGACGAATCGCTTCGTGTGCTTCCTGCGCGGTTTTACTACTACGCTGCTTGGCTACCTGCTGGGGGACATTTTGGGGATCATTTTCTTCCAACCATTGACGCGCACTGGCACAAAATTCAGGACTCAACATTACTGAATCTGTACGCATATATGTGATTAACCCTGCTTCATATAGCTTTTGGGCTACCTGCATAGTTTTGTCGGGGGCAAATTTCAGCTTTGAACCGGCAGCTTGTTGGAGGGTGGAGGTGGTAAATGGTGGAGGTGGTTGACGATATACGAGTTTTCCTTCAACTTGAATAACTTGATGAGGATGACGCTTTGCTTCCTCAACTAACCTTGTGGCTTCTGCTTCGGAGAGAACCCGCTTAGATTCAGGTTTTTCTGGGTTATTACTAGCTGCATCATCGTGAGTTTCCGTTTCTGCTTCTGGTGTGTCTGTGGCAGAATTGGCCGTACCTTTGTAAAAAGCCCGGAATCCTTCTTGATAATCTACCCAAACACTCCAATAATCTTGGGGGACAAAGACTTGAATTTCTCTTTCTCGCTGACAAATTAGATGTAATGTGGCACTTTGGACTCTACCTACACTTTTTGCACCGTTATTTAATGCCCAAACTAGGGGACTGCCCTTGTAGCCTACCAGTTTGTCGAGACAATCACGACATAATCCTGCACCGATTAAATTGGTATCGAGTTTTCTAGGATGAGCGATCGCACTTTGCACCGCCGATGCTGTAATCTCAGTATAGACTACTCGCTTTGGTTCCCTTAAACCTAACGTTTCTTTAAGATGCCAAGCAATGGTTTCTCCTTCTCGGTCTGGGTCTGTGGCTAAAACAACTTCATCAACCTGTCTAACAGCCGCTTTTAGTTGTTGAATTGTTTCTTTTGCCCGTTGGTCACGGGGTACATAATTGCAGCGTACACTATTACCATCCATTGTGAATCCCAGTGAATCATCACCCTCGTTACTCAGTTCGCGGATATGTCCACAACTAGCGCGAACAATCCAATCTGCACCGAGAATTTGACTCAGTTTTTTGACTTTTCCGGGAGATTCCACCACTAGGAGACGTTTGGGCATGGCGCTTGTGTTTTAGATGCTTTATATAGGATAAAATAAATCAGAAGATTTTTACAATAAGTTGGGAATTTGAATTGTCTGAATCAGGATATCCAGGATTTAAGGATTTACAGGATAATAGCTGAGGATGATTTTTGGGATTTGAGGATTTTTCTGATGTTGATATTTTTTAGATATTTTGTAAATTATGATCATCAAGTAATTCCATCTTAAATATTACAATGAATCATCAAATCAGTATTTAAAACATGATATTTGAAAATAATATCCTGTACATCCTCAAATCCTGTACTTCGACTTCGCTCAGTAACCAGTTATCTTGATTCTGACAATTCAAAATTTTAACATTAACCTGAAATTTCATATTTTTACTGCATTTCTTCAATACAATCAACAACAATTACCGATTACCATCATTTGGTAACTGACTCAGATAATCATCCATAATGGCTGGTAATTCCTTTGCTGAATAAGTAAAAGTTAGGGATAAAAATGTAATAGCTTTCGTAATTATTTCTTTTCTATCTAGAATTTTTGATAATTGAGAACGAGTGTATTTACCATTCATTATTTCTAGACTAGCATCAGCGATCGCATCTTCAATTACTTCTTCCTCAATTAAATTTTCCCATTCACCCTCATTCACATAATAAGATTTTTTATTTTCTTTAAGATTAATTTTTTGAATTTCTCTAATCGAATTACGAATAGAAGCCATCCAAGAATTTGTTAATCGCTGTTCTATTTTATTTTTAATCAAGTGAATTAATAAAATCTTCAAATGCGATTCTATATTTCTCAATATTGCTTGTTTATTCATTCCTTCTAATTCATCTACAATTACTAAAGCCTCTGTATATTTTCCTTGTAAAATGCTGTTTCTGAGGTCTATTAATTCTTGAGTCATTTTATTAAACTCCAGTATTATTTACATAAGTAAGTAGGTGGCAGAGGAAAACCAAAATGTGTGAAGAAGAGTAGAATCGCTGAAAACTTTTTCATTCTTGCCTTGCCATAATGATAATTTCTAATGCTAACTTACTTAATAGTCTATTCTTACTACCAAAATTATATCAGAATTTCATAATTATCACTAAATTCTTTGTGTCGTAACAAAAAGAGAACTTGACTAAAATATACATTCTGTGATAATCTATACTCCTCAAGGTTATAATTTTAGCTTTTGCTTAAACGGCATATTAGACTTCTTTTCTTGCAAAAGTCGTGATTTTCAAATTCTTCTTTGCGTCTTTGCGCCTTTGCGTGAGCTTTTCAAGAATATTCTTGGCGGGACAGCATTTTTTGCCCAAATAAATAAACGCAGATGTAGCTTGCTTCCCGCAGGTTACACAGATAAATACAGAAAACATCCTGGACATCCTGATTTTGATATAATATAGTAAATTGCCAGCAGGAGTCAAATTTATGACAATGAAAGAACTTATTCAAGCAGAAATTGACAAAATACCCGAACAAGAGCTTAATGAAGTTTATCAACTAATTAAAGATTTTACAGACAAAAAGAATAGCACGAAAAAGGGAATTTTATCCCAATTAAAACAGATAAAAATTCAAGGCCCTACAGACTTTTCCGTAAATTTTGATAAATATTTATATCAGCAAGGATTAGATGATAAATAATCGTTGTTTTTTAGATACTTCATTTATTATTGCACTAATTAATGAAAGAGATCAATATCATCAAATAGCTAATGATTTAGCAAATTATTATGATGATTCATTTTTAGTGACTTCTGATGCAATTTTATTAGAAATAGCTAATGGTTTAAGTCGTAATTATAAACAAGAAGCAACTCAATTAATAGAAGATTACTCATGCTTTAAGTTTTGATCATCATTTTCAACAAGCTGGATTTTCGTTAGTAAAATAGTGTCGGTTGATTTAAATGAAATCTAAGATATTCTTTGTCTGATAAATCCTGATTCTGACAAAAAAATGATATATCTCCAATTGGAAAATATAAACTATGAAACATCCAAAACTAGAATAAATTATGCAAGAATTATGCAATAACTTGATCGAAACATACGAAGATCAGCTAATTGCAGTGATTCTTTTTGGTTCTCAAGCGCGTGGTGATGCTACTCCTGATTCAGATTTTGATGTATTAATTATACTCAAAGATTTAGTTCAAGCAACCAAAGAAATTGAAAAAATTGGCTTTTTTCTTAGCTCAAATCCTTATTCCTCTGTGTCCTCTGCGTCTCTGTGGTATGTCTTCGACACGCTACGCGAACGTTATTCCGTAACCCTTGCGTAAGTCCTATTTAAAATAACATCCTGTAAATCCTTAAATCTTGGATATCCTGATTCTGACAATTAAAATGGTAGTGTATTCGGTGTAGTGGTAAAAATACACACATGAGAATTTATACCGATCGCTCTTTTTTTTCTAAAATATTCCTAAAATTGTTAAGGACACTGTAGAATGAAGAATGGTGTCTTTAATCAGATTTAAATCCGTATGGCTAAAAAGAGTATGATTGAGCGCGAGAAAAAACGCGCCAAGTTGGTGGAAAAATACGCCGAAAAACGCGAAGCTTTGATGGAAGAGTTCAAAAGTGCCGAATCTCCCCTAGATAAGCTAGAAGTTCACCGCAAAATCCAACAACTGCCCCGTAACAGTGCGCCTACCCGCCACCGGAATCGTTGTTGGTTAACTGGCCGCCCTAGAGGTGTGTATCGTGATTTTGGTCTATCTCGGAACGTACTCCGGGAATGGGCGCACGAAGGTCTTTTGCCTGGAGTTGTTAAATCAAGCTGGTAATCAGTGGTCATTAGTCATTATTCATTAACTTTGAACCAATGACCAATGACAAATTCATTATTGACCGCAACATCGATCAATTCCCAGGCTTTCTAAGAGTAGATCGCTAACGGCGTTGGCGATCGCAAACTCTCCATAAAAACTCTTAGAAAAATCAAATGCTTGCATCTCTGTCACAATAGCAATAACCAGAGAACCCAAGTCATTCTCTCCCTCCATTCGTTGTCTGACAAAAATCTGGGCGGCACGTTGGGCAATGTTGTGATTCACAGCTTCTGGTATAAATTCTGTATCTAGCCATCGCAGCAAACCTTGTTGTAGCCATTCCCCTTCTAGCTGGGCATCGTTAGAGGGTGGTAAGGTGATAGGTGGAATTGGTTCATTCATTTTTGTTTGTATATCTTAATAGATTTATTTGCCAAGCTACTCTCAAAAGAACGTAAAATGCGTACCTCTGAGAATATTCTGAGTGTTTACCGAATTATGCAATATGATATTGCCGCGATTATTAGAGGTTATGCTCAAGGTTATTTTCTCATGGCTGATGAGTGCGATCGCCTGGGATGGTATGAAAGTAAAGAAAGAACTTTGATTCCTTTGGATCAAAGATTTCGCTACCCCAAGTCCTTACAACGCATTCTCAATCAAGAACGGTTTACGGTAGCCATTAACCGTAACTTCCAGGGTGTAGTTGCTGGTTGTGCTAACCGCGAAACAACTTGGATTTCTCCAGAATTAGAAAAGATTTATTGGCAACTTTACCAAGCAGGTTATGCCTATAGCTTTGAAACTTGGCAAGGAGATGAACTAGCAGGAGGAATTTTAGGAATTGTGATTGGTGGTGCTTTTATTGGTGAATCTATGTTTTATAGCATTCCCGAAGGTTCTAAGGTAGCAATGGTCAAGCTGGTAGAAAGATTACGTCAAAGACAATTTATCATGTTTGACGCGCAAATGATGAATCCTCACCTAGCTAGATTTGGGGCTTTTAGTGTTGATTATCAAGAATATAAAATTTTACTTCAAAAGTCCCTAGAAGTTTCCTGTACCCTAATTTAGCAATAGATAGCGACCGAATTTAAAGCCTAATGAAGTACAAAATCATCTGCGTTTATCTGCGTTTATCTGCGTTTAATTATTACTCCTTGTAACTCATCTAGAACCTTTGTAGAGACATTCCAAGGAACATCTCTACTTTTTTAAAAGATGTCTAACAACCTAATCTTTCTTGTAAAGCTTGCCGTGCTTGTTCTCGGTCGTCAAAGTGGATTTTTTCAGTACCGAGAATTTGGTAATCTTCGTGACCTTTGCCAGCAAGTAAGATTCCATCACCGGGTTTTGCTTGTAAAATAGCAGTACGGATGGCCGTAGCGCGATCGCTAATTACCATTGGTTTAACACTGTCAGGAATCCCTGCTAAGACATCCTGTAAAATCCGTTGTGGGTCTTCAGTGCGGGGATTGTCCGATGTCACCACAGCCACATCTGCTAACTCTGCGGCGATTTTACCCATTTTAGGGCGTTTAGTGCGATCGCGATCGCCACCACAACCAAACACACAAATCATCTGACCAGAAATAAACGGCCGCGCAGCTTTCAGCAAATTCTCCAAACTATCGGGAGTATGGGCATAATCCACAATCACACTAATATCTTGTTCAGGACTAATTTGTACCCGTTCCATCCTACCAGGAACACCAGGAAACCCAGGAATAGAATTGATCACCAAAGACAAATCTAACCCCAAATATAAAACCGTACCCACCCCAGCTAAAAGATTTTCTAAATTAAATTGACCAACTAAAGGTGAACTAAAAGCCATATCGCCTTTTGGACTATGTAAAATCCCACTTACACCATTAGCTTGATAAATTAAATTACTCATCCATAAATCGGCACTATTATCATTAACACTGTAACTCCAAACCCGTTCTGGACTCAAACCATTGATCAAACGTTGGCCATACTCATCATCAGCATTAATTATTGCCCTTCCTTGCAGATAATTAGGACTAAATAACAATGCCTTAGCCGCAAAATAATCTTCCATATCGCGGTGATAGTCCAGATGGTCTTGGGTGAGATTAGTAAACACCCCCACCTCAAACGGACAACCTAAAACCCGACTTTGTGCCAAAGCGTGGGAACTCACTTCCATCACACCCAACTCACAACCAGCCTTTACCGCTTCAGCTAACTGTTGTTGTAATTCTACTGCAAAGGGGGTGGTGTGAATAGCAGTTTGTTCAAAACCCGGCCAACGTGTGTAAAGAGTTCCCAATAAAGCCGTAGGTAAATTAGCTTGAGTGAGAAAATATTCAATTAAATGTGTAGTGGTAGTTTTACCATTTGTCCCAGTCACACCAACTAATTTGAGTTTTTGTCCGGGATAGCCGTAAAAAGTCGTGGCAATTTGGGCGCAAACTTGATTAATATTTTCGGCACTAATTACCAGATTACCTTGTTTGGGTGGATTTTTTTCCATAGCTTGGGGAGAAACAATCGCCCCCACAGCACCAGCAGTTAAGGCACTCGGCCAAAAGTCCCCACCATCTACTCTAGTTCCTGGCATCCCAACAAACAAATCTCCCGTACCGCAAGCATGGGAATTTGTCTTTAGTCCCGTAACTTCCACATCTGCAAAGGTGGGGTTGGATAATTGTACCTCAGTTTTTAATGTCGCTAATAATTCCCGTAATTTCATTAACTAAACCTCGCCGCAAGCTTTCCTTAACGCTTATTCTGCATTATTCTTTCCTGAATTGGACATATATTTCATCAGCATTTGTTCTAGAAAAGGGACACTGGTGCGGGGTGAAGGACGGGGTAGGGGTTGTTCAATTACCTCTGTACCCTGGGTATTTTTTAGACAAAGTACCGGAACTTCATATTGATATTTGCTAAACCAATCTTCACGGGTGGTAATATCGCGTACTTCTAACTCGAAACTGAGATTGTTGATTTGTTCTAGTTTTTCTTGCAAACCTTCACACAAATGGCAACCAGGTTTACTATATAAGATTAATTGCATTTTCTGGGTTTTCCGTTTTTTAGATTATGGCAGGACATAGTAAGTGGGCAAATATTAAACGTCAAAAGGCGGTAGTTGATGCCAAAAGGGGAAATATTTTCACTCAGTTGTCTAGGGCAATTATAGTGGCTGCTAGAAGCGGTGTACCAGATCCAGCAGGGAATTTTCAACTGCGGACAGCGATTGATAAGGCGAAGGCGGCGGGCATTCCTAATGATAATATTGAAAGGGCGATCGCTAAAGGTGCTGGTACTTTTGGGTCTGGGTCTGATTTAGAAGAGATTCGCTATGAAGGTTACGGTCCCGGTGGTGTGGCGGTTTTGATTGAAGCCCTGACAGATAATCGCAATCGGACTGCGGCTGATTTACGGGTGTCTTTTAGCAAAAATGGCGGGAATTTGGGTGAAACTGGTTGTGTTAGTTGGATGTTTTCCCAAAAAGGTGTTTGTGTGGTTGAGGGTGTGGTTGATGAAGAACTACTTTTAGAAGCTTCTTTAGAAGGTGATGCGGAGTCTTATGATCGGACTGATGCAGAAGTTATTGAGGTGTTTACTGAAATAGGGAATTTAGAAGCTTTGAGTCGGGTGCTTAAACAAAAGGGGTTTAAGGTTTCAGATGTGGAATTACGCTGGATTCCTGGCAATTATACAGAAGTAACAGATCATGAACAAGCGCGATCGCTCCTCAAGTTAATTGATACTCTGGAAGGATTGGATGATGTGCAAACTGTCACCGCTAATTTTGAAATGTCAGATAATCTCATGGATTTGAGTTTCAATCATCATTAATGTCTGAATCAGGATTTAAGGATTTACAGGATGGTAGCTGATAAATTTTACATTAATATTGAAAGATATATTTTATAGCATCCAAGAATCCCTATTGTCTGAATCAGGATGTCCAGGATTTAAGGATTTACAGGATTGTGGTTTGGGAATTTTACATTAATATTGAAAAATATATTCTCTAGCATCCAAAAACCCTCAATATTTTAATAAAGAATAGAAATAACATCCTGTACATCCTCTAATCCTGGTTATCCTGATTCAGACAGATGAAATTTCCATTAATACTGAAAAATATATTCTCTATCATCCAAAAAACCCCATATTTTAATAAATA
>NZ_JAYGHC010000023.1:85836-89732 GCF_034932285.1 Cronbergia sp. UHCC 0137 | reverse complement strand
AGCAATGCTAAACCCCTACTTTATCGAATAGGCAACAGAGATTTTTTTTCTGAAAATGTGGAATTAATTTTGCGCAGATATTTACCAATATAGTATTTATGCCTTACAAGTTGCTGTTTGTTTGCCTTGGTAATATTTGCCGATCGCCCTCGGCTGAAAATATTATGAATTATTTAATTGAGCAGGGCGGTTTGAGCGATCGCTATCTTTGTGATTCCGCCGGTACTTCTAGTTATCACATCGGTAGCCCCCCAGATCGCCGGATGAGCGCGGCCGCAGCTTTAAAGTTAGGCATTACACTACGTGGTCAAGCCCGCCAGTTTCAAAAGTCAGATTTTCAAGAGTTTGATTTAATTTTGGCGATGGATCGGGAAAATTACGAAAATATTATCGCTCTTGACCCCTCTGGAAAATATCACCATAAGGTCAAATTAATGTGTGATTTTTGCTCTAAATATACTCTTAAAGAAGTTCCAGACCCTTATTATGGGGGAACTGAGGGCTTTAATGAGGTAATTGATCTGCTCATGGATGCTTGTACAGGTTTATTGAAACACATTGAAGGAGGGAGGAGTTGAAAGGCAGGAGGCAGGAGGCTTTTTTATAGAGCGATTCAAACCCACCTGTAATTGAAGATCGCCAAATCAAAAAATTGTGGTTCTTGACTTAAACCCAAATGATCGAGGCAAAAAGGCTTTATTCTTAATTAAAAATTTTCCCTTCTGCCTCCTGCCCTCTGCCTCCTGCCTCTAGTCAACTAGACCATGTTTGATGGCAAAGCGGACTAATTCTGCTCGGTTGCTGGTTTCGGTTTTCCTTAATAAACTGCTCACATATTTTTCGACTGTGCGAGGACTTAGGTGTAATTGATGACCCATTTCGGCGTTAGATAAACCATGGGTCAATAGCTCTAAAACCTCCTGTTCTCTGGAGGTAAGTGGTGAAAGTAATTGGACTTGATGGTGAATTTGACTAAATGGATAATTGGGGCTGTCTAACCCTTTGGCAGAATTGCTAAAGTTTTCTTTGTGAGAAAAGTGATACTCTGATTGGATAATGTGCGATCGCTCTAACAGATTGCGAATTGCTGCGGCTAACTCTTCTAATTCAAAAGGTTTAGGCAAATATAAATCGCACCCCGATTGATAACCTAAAATTCTTTCTTGAGTTTGGATTCGTCCTGTTAGCAAAATTACAGGCAATAACCGAAATCCTGGTTGTTGACGCACTTGCCGCACGAGTTCATAACCATTCATCCGTGGCATGACTATATCTGTGACAATCAAATCAGGATGGTACTCATTAACTACAGTCAAAGCCTCTTGACCGTCATTAGCTGTAATCACTGAGTAGCCAGACAGTTCAAGATAATCGCTAATAGACAGACGAGTACCCAGATCGTCATCCACTACAAGGATTGTCAAGGGCATGGACAATACACCCCAAGCATTTTTTTACTCAGCACTTCACTTGAGTGAACACTATCACTAGACATAGGCAATAATAATGTTCTTCTGTTTTATACTACGATAGTCTTACCTGTTAATTACTGCCTCAAAGTTGATTTATAAAGAAAATCTTAAATTCTTCTGGAATTTTCACGAATCTTAACAAAACGTTAAATTTATCTGTTGGTAAATCGCAGATGGCTTTTTAATTCTTTACAAATAAGTTAAAAATTTCACTAAATTATTGAGTAATATTATATCTTTGGGTATATATGGATATAAAAAGGCAAGTTATGTCCTGACTCCTGACTCCTGACTCCTGACTCCTTATTTATCTGTGTTTAATGCCAACCACTGATCTAAATCATGAATATCAGCAAAGTCTAATAGCGCTTCCCCCAGGTCTTCTAGTTGTTCAATTGTCAGATGATTGATCTTTTCAACATAGCGAAGTGGCAAAAGCGCTCCGGGCATCCCAGAAACAGTGGTTGGGCGATCGCTCAATTTCCCAAATCGCTTAGATAGCATACGCAATAGTAAAATTGCCGCTTCATCTTGCCGGCCTTCTTGCTTTGCATCTTGATAGACCCGTGTTTGCTTGATGTCACTCAATAAAAACATCGATTCAATCTCCTGACGTGTTAACTTAGAAAACTTGGACACTAACACAGTTTGCAACAAATCTATAATAACTTGTTTTTCCCATGAATCAACAACCTCTGTTCTGGTGCGTTGGATCAAGTTTTTAACTAATTCTGGTACTTGTGCTTCTTTGCTGATAATTAACTCAATTAGACCCACTCCAATTGACCCTGGTGGTAGTTCATCTAGATAAATCCTCCTGATTCTACCACGGGTAACTAATTCTTGCTGGTAAGCAGTTAATTTTTCTACATCAAAGCTGCGTTTAGCAAATAAAGCCACGGCTTGCCAGTCTTGAACCGGTTTATATTGATTCAGATAGATATGAATTTCACTCAGTAATTCCCAGTAAAAATCAGGTTTGTTTTGAAACTGGACTTCCACAAAATAGATTGGTTTATCTAAACTGTCTGGCATGAAAAGTCCATCAAGACGGAAGGCTTTTTCCTTGACTTCTACGGAGGTGAAATTGTAGTCCTCAGCATTTTCTGTTGGTTGACCAAGTAATTCAAACAACAATGTATGAAATGTGAGGAATATTTGGTAAAAGATGGTGTCGGTGTGCATAACACATCATAATATATTTTTCAAGGTTACAATTTTAGCTTTTGATTTTCTCAAGTATAACCTTTGCTGTTGGCTGAATAAATAACTAGCAACTTGAGTTAATATATATAAACATAGGGAAAAATTGACTCCTGACTCCTAGCCCTAAGCAAAAGAGTTTTTCCGCAAGTCCCACTTAAACAATTTCTTAGGCGTAGTATTTAACATAATTTAAGATTTTCAATGAGTGATAAGAACGATAAAAACGATAGTTACAAAGTTATTACCGATAACCGTCAAGCCCGTTATCTTTATGAAATTCTCGAAACTTACGAAGTTGGAATCCAATTGACGGGAACAGAAGTCAAGTCAATTCGTGCGGGTAAAGTCAATCTCCAAGACGGTTATGCCTTGCTTCGTGATGGTGAAGCGTGGTTAATTAATGTACATATTTCTCCTTATAATGCTAGTGGTCAATATTTCAATCATGAACCACGACGTACACGCAAGTTGCTAATGCACCGTCAAGAACTTCGTAAGCTAATTGGTAAGGTGGAACAACAGGGTTTAACCCTGATCCCGTTGAAAATGTATCTCAAGCGGGGGTGGGTAAAAGTAAGTATTGCCTTGGGTAAAGGTAAAAAGCTACATGACAAGAGAGAATCACTGAAGCGTCGTCAAGATCAGCGTGATATTCAACGAGCGATGAAAAGTTATTGAGGTAGGAAAATTTAACTTTTTCTCTGTCCTCAGCGTTAGTGGTAAGATACTTTGGTTTATAGCCACAGATTGATTTAATTAGTTTTGATACTAGATAGATTTGTGAATAGCTTAGAAAGGCATGAGGCACTTCACAATGAGACGCTATTTAAGTAAAACTGTTGGCGCTGGGGTTTTGACTTTGACTATGGGAATTTTACCCTTAGCTCTACCTGTTCAAGCCCAAGTGACTGAGCCTAGAATTGATAATGTTCCCAGGACTACTGTTTACGATCGCTATGAGCGGAATGATTTTGATTGGGGTTGGCTAGGATTACTGGGGTTAATAGGTTTAGCTGGTTTGGCTGGTAAAAAGCGCGAAGATGAACCTACCCGTTATCGCGATCCTAGCACACCTGGGGCTACTAGCTACAGAGAATAAGCAATTTAAAGGTAAAAATCATCACCCCACCCCTAGCCCCTCCCCGGTTTTTTCGTGGAGGGGAATTGGATTGGTAATTAGGGTTTGATGAAAAAGTCTTTTCATTAGGGCTAGGAGTC
>NZ_JAYGHC010000023.1:60897-85622 GCF_034932285.1 Cronbergia sp. UHCC 0137 | reverse complement strand
TTTCAACGCTTATTCCTTGCACTTGATTCACCTTTTTTACCTTCAAACCCTTGATATGTCTCAGTTTTAGCTTTATATGCCTAACGGCACGCTACGCTATCAGCAAGCCGTAATTAAATTCTGTTTTCTGGGCTTTTGTGGATAGGTGTCCAATAGCTGGCAATTAAGGCGACGATGAACCACCACAGGGTATTGACTTCTGGGCGATACCAAATTGTATCTACTGTACCATGAGCTAACATACCGAGTAAAGTAGCGATCGCTCCTATTAACCAAAGTCCCTCGACGGTTCTAGCTTGTCGTAAACGTTGCATTTGTACAAATGCTGTATTTAAGGTAACAATGATTAACCATAAGAAAGCACCTAAACCGATGAAACCAGTTTCTACTGCTATTTCTAGAAAAATGGAATAGGCGCTCAAGGCAGTGTAACGGGGACGTTGGTAGAGGGGATAGATTTTATTAAAAGAATTGTGTCCGGGTCCAATGCCAATCAAAGGGCGATCGTTAATCATCTTAAACACTGCCTCCCAGACATTGCGACGAAAATTATTACTGCTATCTTGACGGTCTGCAAATATACTAAAAACCCGCAAGCGTACAGTTTCAACAAATATTACTGCTATTACTAATACCCCAATCAACCCACCCAACATGATTGGTAAAGCCCAAGTTCGCCAAAAAGTCGGCATTTCTAAACTGCACCAATAAACTACCAATAAAGTTGCTGTAAATAATGTCACAACTAAACCAATCCAACCGCCACGACTGAAGGTAAGAACTAGGCAGGAAGTATTGACAATCAGCATAGTTAATGCTAAAGATTTTCTAATCCAACCATGCCAAGCAAAAATGGCAACTAAACTAAGAGCAACTGCGGGAATTAGGTATCCTGCCAATAAATTGGGATTACCCAAATAACTATAAACTCTAGTAGTTTTTGACAAAGGCGATGTAGGATCTACCCAAGTCGCCAAAGCCGTAGCACCAAAAAACCACTGTCGCAAACCATAAATACTGACAATCAGCGATATATGTAAATATAGAGTAATTAACCAAGATCGTAAACGAGAAACTCTTAACACCCTAGCAGCAAGGGCAAACAGCACCAAATAGAGAGTTAATGTCATCAAGTCACTAAGCGCTGCTTTTTTGACTGGTGATAAGGCTGTAGCAATGACAGCGATTCCCCAATAGAGTAAAACTAGCAAGTGAATTGGGGTTGATTGAGTATTGGTAGCTGTTTTGTCGTCAGATAAAGTGAGCAATAGCCAAAAGCCTACAGTAGCCACCAGCAATACTCCTATTAAGGTGCTGGAGACGAAAGGAGCAAAAGCGTAGATTAAACTGAGTAAAGCCGCCGCGATGGTATCTCCCCACTGAATCAAAATACTGGTTTGTCGCCAAGATTGCAAAATCCCCACCAAAAAACGATGGAGGTAACTGGTTTTCAGATATTCTTTGAGGGAGAAGGAGGATAAGGTTAATGTCTGCCAAACTAAATTCATGAATTAAAAAGGTGAAAGGGTGGAAAGTCTTTCAAGACGTTTAATTTTATATAAAATAGGACTTACGCACTGTACAAAATGCAGATGATATGTATAAACGAAATTGCCTAGTTTCAGGCTTTATTTTGTAGTCTGTAGGGTGCGTCAGACAGAATAATTTAGGCTAAAATCACTAACTTTCAGATTCTGACGCACCTGACTTCATCTAAATCAGTGCGGTGCGTCAGATCCAAAAAATCTGTTGTTTCCTAAATTATCGGGTCTGACGCACCCTACAAGAGATAAAATCTATCATCCTTATTTAATAGATTTTGTCAATGCGTAACTCCTATAAAATACAAATTAAATGTACAACAGTTTATTAACCGTGTAGATTGGTGTAAAATTGCTGAAAAGCTTACGAAATATTGGTTTTGACTTTTGACTTTTGACTTTTGACTTCCGCCCTGCGGCTGAAGTGCCTAAAAATATTCAATAATAGATTATGAACAAACGTTATTTTTTGCAAATTAGTGCCGTATTAGTTGGCACAGCATTTTTTTCTCGTTATATCAATTGGAGTTCTGAACCTATGGCAGCCACTAATACAGAGTTTGAAGTTACCAAACCCGAAGAAGAATGGAAAGCGATCTTAACACCGGAACAGTATCATGTGTTGCGGAAACATGGGACAGAACGCGCTCATACCAGCCCACTTGATAAAAAATATGATCCTGGTACTTATGTGTGTGCGGGATGTGGACAGCCTTTGTTTACGGCTGAAACTAAGTTTAACAGTGGTACAGGCTGGCCGAGCTTTTTTAAACCAATTGAGGGAGCAGTTGCTACTACCACAGACAGGTCGTTTTTTATGACCAGGGTGGAGGTACATTGTAGTCGTTGTGGTGGACATTTAGGCCATGTTTTTGATGATGGACCTAAACCAACAGGCCAGCGTTATTGTATGAATGGTGTATCTTTGCAGTTTGTACCTGCGTAGATTTTTTCGGGAATAGCGATCGCTCTAATTCTACAAAAAAAAAGAGCGATCGTTCCAGACTTGAGTTTTAGTAACGGATACGGGGGTCTACATAAGCATTTAAAATATCAATTAAAATGCTGGCACTGACGACAATTGCCCCAAAAAATACCAACACACCCTGAACTGTGGGATAATCGCGATCGGAAATCGCTTGATATAGTCGATTTGCCAACCCAGGCCAAGAAAACGTCACTTCAGTTAAAATCGCCCCACCTAACAGAGAAGCAAACGTTAGCCCCAAGACAGTAATTACGGGAATTAAGGCATTCTTCAAAGCATGGGAGACTAAAATTTTATTTTCAGGAATCCCTCGCGCCCTAGCCGCTTCTACATAATCCCCTTGCAAGGTTTGTTTTAAATTCACCCGCACAATCCGCTCAAAAATTCCACTCAGCAAAATTCCCAAAGTCAAGCTAGGTAAAGCTAAATGATGTAAAGATGTGAAAAACTGACTAAAATTCCCACTCAGCAAACTATCAAAAGTATATAATCCGGTGATAGGAGTAGGAGCAGGAAGATTTGGCGGAAAACGGTTAGAATTGGGAAACCAACCCAATTGGACAGAGAAAATTAACTGTAACAGCATTCCTGCCCAAAACATTGGTAGGGCATAAGTAATAATTCCAAACAAGCGTCCTCCCAAATCAAAAGATGTACCAGGACGAGAAGCGGAAATCGTCCCAACTGTAATTCCCACAATTAGCGCCACTGCCATACTAAAAACAGCTAATTCCACCGTTGCAGGGAAATATTGACCAATAATTTCTCCTACATTTTGTCCCCGACTGGTTAAGGATGTTCCCAAATCGAAACGCAGTAAACTTCCTAAATAGTTTAGGTATTGCAGCCAAATCGGTAAATCTAAACCTAATTGTTTTCTTAATTCTTCTTTAGCACTTTCTGGCGCACGTCCCCCTAAAATTGCATCTGCTGGATCTCCGGGGGTAGCTCTTAGTAATAAAAAAACTATAGTAATGATTGTTAATAACTGGAGTGGTGCAAATAGTAATCGAGAAAAAATGTAATACTGTAAAGCTTTTGAACGGGACATATTATAAATCACTAAGAGGACAAAATTAAATTTTCGCCTATGCTTATTCTAAATTAGGACTTACCCACTGTACAAATCGATCATGTTATGGCTTGACCTTATAGGGTGGACAATGCCCACCCTAACCACTTACAAAAATATCTCACTTCGACAAGCTCAGTGACCACTCAAAACCTCATTTCTCTGTGAACTCTGTGCCTCTGTGGTTTTTTTTCAGTGACTTGTGCGTAAGTCCTATCTGTAAGAGTTTAGATTTTGGATTAAACCCAAAATCTAACCTTGATTATGCTGGTTGAGGCTCCACTAAATTTTCTAATCCTTGAACAACGTTTGCAGATTCAATTTTATCCCCGGCTTTGAGTTTATCCAAAATCTCCTTCCCTTCAGTTAGATAGCCAAAAACAGTATAACGACCATCTAAGAGATTTCGTCCGGCGGGAGTTAGTTCGGGTTCAAAGAGGAAAAAGAAAATTTGGGAAGAAGCGCCATTAACATCACCTTCAGGGCGTGCCATTGCTAAAGCACCAAAGGAGGAAAAAGGCAAAACAGGCATATCAAGATAACGCCCAGCCTCTTCGAGAGTAATGCCGTAGGTTGGTTCTTTTTCGCCTTCTACTAAAATTTCTAAAGGAATAGCCCGATATTTGCCCGTTTCTGGGTCAATGAAACCGACTTCTTTGCCGATGGGATCTCCGGTTTGAAGTACATAGGATTCTTCGGAACGGGTAAATTCTAGACCGTTATAAAAACCTCGTTGCACCAAATCAACAAAATTACCAGCAGTTACAGGGGCGCTGTAGCCATCTACAACTACGGTCAGGTCGCCTTTGCTAGTTGTTAAGGCAATAGTAGCCCGTCCTTTGAGTTGAGGTAAGTTACTGTACTCAGCCGGGACTTCAAAGGGGAACTCCTTCACCATTGACTCTTCTAACAAGGTGATAAGGTTGAGGATTTTGGCTCTATCTTCGAGAATTTGTTCTTTGTTTCTAGTTTTTACCAATCCTTCGAGTTGTGCCACTCCAGATTTGATTTGAGTAATCCAAGCTTCTGCTTGGGGTTGGCGTTCTTTGGGAACGCTTGCTAAGATTTGGGAAGGTTTATCGAGAATCCGTGATGCTTGGCTGATGTCTCTAGAAATTGCACCCCAACGCCGATTTGCTCGTAGTTGGTTAGAAATATCTTCTAAGCTGAGTTGGAGTTTGCGTACAGGTTGATTATCAATGGGGAGTGCATACCGTAACAAAGCTTTGCCGTCGGTAATGGCGTTACCTGCTGGGAGTCCAGCATAACTGGAGGGAGTCCACCCAATTGTAATTATGCCTAGCATTACTGTTAACAGCAGTATGGCCTTGAGGCTGTTATGAAAAAAGGACTTTAATAAGTTAAACATGGAATTGTGCAAATGGAGCATCAAATTTTTAACGGGAAGTAACTCATCAATAATCTTCCCATATTCGGGACTGGTGACTGGGATCTGGAGACTAAAGACTGGTGACTGGTGACTAGGTAAGATTTTTACCAATCACCAATCACCAATTACCAATTACCAATCACCAATCATCAATTACTCCGCATTGAAGGGTACAATAAATGCCGATTGTCTTCCAAAATTTGAAAGTTTCATGATCTCTAGTAACGACTTTCGATCCGGTGTCTCTATAGTTTTAGATGGTTCTGTATGGCGTGTGGTTGAGTTCCTCCATGTTAAGCCAGGTAAAGGCTCGGCCTTTGTCCGCACCAAGCTAAAAAATGTCCAAAGTGGAAGTGTAGTAGAAAAAACTTTTCGGGCTGGGGAAACTGTACCCCAAGCTACCCTAGAAAAAAGCACGATGCAGCATACCTATAAAGAGGGCGATGAGTTTGTCTTTATGGATATGGAAACCTACGAAGAGGGCAGATTGAGTGTAGCCCAAATTGGCGATCGCGTAAAATACCTGAAAGAAGGTATGGAAGTAAACGTCATTCGTTGGGGTGAGCAAGTTCTAGAAGTAGAATTACCTAATTCTGTAGTTCTGGAAATTGTACAAACTGATCCTGGTGTCAAAGGTGATACGGCTACAGGTGGCACTAAACCCGCAACTTTGGAAACTGGTGCAACTGTCATGGTTCCTTTATTTATTGCCCAAGGGGAACGGATTAAAATTGACACCAGGGAAGATAAATATTTAGGCAGGGAATAATTTTCATCTCCTTGGAGATGCACCGATTTCAATCCCTTTTTATCGAGGGATTAAATCCCTGCCATGCTTAAAACTCTGATTTACGGTTCGGTCGAGGGAAAAAACTGTGCCATTAGACTTTAATGAAATTCGCCAACTACTGGCAACTATCGCTCAAACAGATATTGCAGAAGTGACGCTCAAAAGTGATGAATTTGAGCTAACAGTGCGTAAAGCTGTGAGTTTTAACAATCAGATACCGCCATTAGGTCAAGCAACGGTCGGTGGTGTGCTTGGTTCGGTTTTGACCTCAGTTCCTACGGGGAATAATGCCGGATCTGCTTCTTTGGACGTAGCCACAGGTCGGGATAATTCTGGCGGTGGGTCTCAAGCACCTTTGTCGGTAAATGTGTCTTCAACTAAGTTTGTAGAGGTGTCCTCGCCAATGGTGGGGACGTTTTATCGGGCTCCTGCACCAGATGAAGCTGCTTTTGTGGAAGTGGGCGATCGCGTGCGTAGTGGTCAAACAGTCTGTATCATTGAAGCTATGAAGCTGATGAATGAAATTGAGGCGGAAGTCTCTGGACAAGTGATGGAAATTTTAGTGCAGAATGGCGACCCTGTAGAATATGGTCAACCTTTGATGCGAATTAACCCGGATTAACTATTAATTTTCCTTAGTCGCCCCACTCAAGGAATTTATGCCTATTACCGGGTAGAGATGAACATCAAGGCAGATGTAGCCCAAATTGAAAACAGAAACCTTTTCAGGGTGTTAAATACCAAATCCCAGTCAGTGGGAATCGGTGATAGAGGGGATTAGGAAGATGAAAAAGTTTTGACACTATCCGGTCTAAACCCACAGAGATTGTTGGTTCAACAAGTTCACATTCCCAATTCCCCATTCCCATTGACTAAAGTGGATAATTTGCCTGAAAGCTATCACGAGTCATTGGCTGTTGGATTTCTACCCCCTCTCCCCCTAAAACTTGTATTGGTTGCCCGTTGACCTCAATATATACTTTGGCCTTTGGGTTAAAGGTAGTTGCTGTGTACACAATTTGCCCTACACGACCCATCATTGAGCTACTACCACCACCACTGGTAAAATCCTCTGATAAGTTAACATGAATCTCATTATTTTCCATTTTTAGTCCCAATAGCTTAGTACCATTGGGAATGGTTGTGGAATTTGTTCCTTCTGTTGGCCCTGCTAATAAGGTTTGAAAGATGTTTTCTAAGGCTTGCTGAGGTTGTGCTGCTGCTATTTTTACAGGTTGAGGTACTAATTCCAGATTTTTTTCGTTGGATCTAAGCCAATAAATATTAGCAGTTTGCTCAACACCAGGACGGGTGTTTGACCCTTGTTGTGCTGGCTGTTTAATGCTTTGAGAAGGATTTATGGGTGTGGGAGGATTGCCAGATTGTGAAGTTAACCAAGCCACACCACCACTTACAGCTACAACTGCGGCTGAGAGAGCAGCAATAGTACCAGAAGAAATGTTACGGTTAGATCCTTGTTGGTCTTTCATAATGTAAAACCTGTTTGACTGTTACCTGAAATGGTGTTGCGATGAAGAGCAGCCTGGTTAAAGACGATTTAGATCAGTTGGGAGTTTCTTAAAATCTATATAAGTGACTACGATTCAGCTATAGGCCGCACCACTAGCTACTTTATCTCATCTTTAATTTTAGTTTGGCTTTTCTAGTCCGTCACTTAAACCTTAATCTAAATAAAATCGTTTTTGGAAATACGCTGATCTATATAGGGTTTGCTGAAAAAGTCCTTTCGTTAGGGCTAGGAGTCAGGAGTCAGGAGTCAGGAGTCAGGAGGATAGTTAAAAACATTTTTTCATCCCTGGCTATCAACAAAAGTGCAAGGTTTTTCAGACACAAGACGCTATAACCTTGCACCTACCGTCTTTTTTTGAGCTTCAAGCCTTTGATTTATCAGGCTTTTGGGTTTATATGCCTAACGGCACGCTACGCTATCAGCAAGCCTTATATATATAATCAATTTCTCAATGGTAATTTCCTGAAATAGGGACTTGTATGTTGTAGGGTGTCTTTATAATTAGCATTTATTTTGGCAACTGTTGGGTTTCCTTGCGTCAACCCAACCTACTACTGTTCCGTTTTTTTATAAATTCTCAGTCAAATATACTTAGTTGCTAAAATAATCCACTGCAAGCCGAAAACCTTTATTTTTGTCCGATCTTTCATGACTATAACCGTTGCGATAGGCTGAACGACAGTAGATAGGAGGCTTATCCCATGAACCACCACGCATCACAGATTGATTTCCGCTAGTAAGCCAAGAACTCCTAATCCAAGCACTACCGTCATTTGGGGCATTTCTATAATTTTCATGCCAGCTATCTTCGCACCACTCCCACACATTTCCGTGCATATCATATAAACCAAAGGCATTTGGAGGAAAAGTTTCTACGTCTGTAGTTTGTCTGTACTTGTTATTATGATTTACTAAATCCGTGGTGATGGTATTACCAAAGTAATAGAGACTTGTGGTTTTAGCTCTACAAGCATATTCCCATTCAGCTTCACTGGGCAAGCGATAGGTTTTGCCTGTATATCTCCTTAGTCTAGTACAAAATTCCTTGGCATCAAACCATGATACTTGTTCAACTGGAAGATTTGCACCTTTGAAGTATGAGGGTTTGGGGTTTAAGTATATCTTTACTGTTGGTAAACTGGCTACTCTTTCCCATTGTGCTTGGGTAACGGGGTTTTTTCCTAGATAAAATGCTGGAACTGTTACTTCATGTTGGGGATGTTCATCACTACTTCTCCCTGGCTCATTTTCTGGTGAACCCATAAGGAATATTCCACCAGGAATGGCTATCATTTCTAAAATTACATTATTGCCTAAATCTTCGTTTAAGTTAGGAAGAAATATTGGTTTTGGTGATGAATTTATTTGTATAGAACTAGAATAAACTGGTGAATTTGGAGTAATAATTTGTGTGGAAACTTCCCGACTTTGTAATGCTGATAAAACCTCTGTTGCTGACTGAAAGCGGTTCAGGGGAATATCTTGCAACATTTTATCTAATACTGCTTCTAATTCCTTACTTACAGAAATATATTCTTTCCAGATCCACTGCATTTTCATTGAATCAAAGAGTAAATCGGGGCTATCGGTTTGTGCTAAACATCCAGTTAATAAACGAATACAGGTTACGGCTAAACTGTACAGATCACTATTAGGATAAACTATACCCCTAAGTTGTTCTAGTGGTGCATAAGCACTTGTACCTGCCGTTGTTCCCATCCTAGTAACAATAGTTCCTCCAACTTCTTTAGAAATTCCAAAATCAATCAAAAATAAATCACCAGTTTGAGAACTTCTAATGATATTTTCTGGTTTAATATCTCTGTGAATAACTTTATTTTCGTGTACAAATTGTAAAATAGGTAATAATTCAATTAATATTTGTTTAACTTGAGATTCGCTGAATTTTCCTTTTGTTTCTAATTCATGTAGTAGATTTTCGCCTTCGATAAAGTCCTGGATTAAATATAGTCTTTTTTCTTGTTCAAAAAAAGCGTGAAAATAGGGAATATGTGGATGTTGTCCTAAATCTAGAAGTCGAACAGCTTCTTGTTGAAATAACTCGGTGGCTTTTTTTAATTCAACACTTCCCGACTGTTGGGGTAAAAATTGCTTAATAACGCAGTGAGTGTTTAATCTGTGTTCGTCTACTGCTAAAAAGGTTCTACCAAAGCCACCTTGTCCAATAACTTTTACTCCACGATACCGTTCTTGTAATACGATTTTACTCCCACAACGCTGACAAAATATATTCCTTGGTGGATTTTGACATAGACAGTCTGGGTTAAGACACTGACTCATAAATGCAGGTAAGTAACTGTATTGTTACATTTTAGCAGTAGTCAGGAGGATTGCAGAAAGTATACAAGAGTTTTTTTACAAAAAAAAGGGAACAGGGAACAGGGAACAGGGAACAGGGAACAGGGAATAGATATACTTCTCAAGGTTACAATTTGAGGTTTTACCTAAAGGGTATAGTATTATGGATGTCAAAACGCAAGTTATGGCCTTCTCAAGTATAATAACGTAAGTTGCTATGCAAGAAAGAATCTCAAATGGAAGTGAAAATCAGAAATAGGCAACAAAAAAACCTGGAAACACCATCATAATTGATTCTTTGTACTGACTCCTGACTCCTGACTCCTGACTCCTGACTCCTGACTCCTGACTCCTGACTCCTGACTCCTGACTCCTGACTCCTGACTCCTGCTATACATTATTTATTTTGGTTGGCAATAATGGGGGGTCCGGCTGTAACAACGACGATTTTATCAGGGTGAAGTAACTCACGGGCTGCTTGATTGACTTGGGATAGGGTTACTTGCTGGATTTTTTGGTTAAAGTTGTGTAATTCGGATGTATCTAATCCATATACCTGATTTGTGAGTATTCTAGCTGCTAAGTGATCTGGATTGGCTAAAGAAACTTTGTACTGACTGATTAAAGTGCGTTTGGCTGTTTCTACTTCCAGTTCGGTGACTCCTTGCTGGTGAATTTGTTGTAATATTTTGCTGGTGCTGGCGATCGCTAACTTAGCATCTTGGGCGCTGGTTTGCATCTCAATTACAAATGTACCCACATCTTTCCCTGCATGGAAGTCACTATAAATACCATAGGTTAAACCTTGGCGATCGCGCACTTGAGATCCCAGTCTACTGGATAATGTGTCCCCTCCCAAAATCTGATTTAACACCAATGCTGCATAATATCGAGGATCTTTACGCTTAATTCCTGTTGATCCCATGTAAGTAATTGCCTGATTTTTACCCTCTAAAATTGGGTTTAAGTGCAGTATTGTTGCTGGGAGGGTGACAGTGGGATATTCTACTGTAGGAGCTTTCCCTGTTGCTTGCCAGTCACCGAGGAGATTTTGAATGAGCGATCGCACCTTTTCCACTTCAAAATCTCCTACCAAGGTTAAAATTGTCGTATCAGGACGATAATATTTGGCTTTGAAGTTAATTACATCCTGACGCTTAATCCCCTTAATACTCTCCTCTGTAGGTAATCTGTGTAGGGGGTGTTTTTTCGGATATATTGATTGAATAAATGTCCTTTCTGCAACTTTATTCGTATCATCTAAATCTAAGTCGATAGCGGCTAAAGCTTGTTGGCGAGAAAGTTCTAACTCTTTATTAGGGAATGTGCTTTCTTTTACCACATCCGCGAGAGTTTCCAGTAAAATAGGTAAATCTTCAGCTAAACTACTACCCTCAATATTCACACCTTCCTGAGTAGCTTCAAAATCTAGATTAACCCCCCGCCTTTCTAAGTTCTCGGATATGGTTGTACTATCTTTGGTTTTAGTCCCATCCATTAAACTATCTGCTACTAAAGACGCTAATCCGGCTTGGTGCATGGGTTCAAGTTCTGTACCCGCTTGGATGTAGCCGTTTAAAGTCACCGTTGGCGTACTTTTGTCTGGTAATAATAATAACTTTATCCCATTGACAAGGGTAAAACTTTGTGGTAATGTTATTTCTCGTTTTCTGCTAGATAAAGCTTGAGGGGGTAAATACTTCATCACCTCAGATAGAGGCTCAGGGGAAGCAGGAACGAAATTTTCCCTGGTTTGTGATGTAGCTGTTTTATCACCAATATCTTTGGTTTGCTTTTGGGTTGGCTCAAAAAACCCCACAGTTCTGGCTTCTGGCTTGAGATATTTATTGATAACAGCCATGACATCGGCCACTTTAACTTGACGTACACTGTCTAAATAGCGTTCAGTGTAAGTATAGTCGTCAGCAGTAACTTCATCATTACCTAACTGCATGGCTTGGCTAGTCAGATCACGAGAATTTAAAATTGTATTGGCTACCAATTGGGTTTTTGCTTGTTCTACTTGTTCTGGTGTGACTCCGATTTGTGTTAAATTAGCGATCGCATCCATTAACAGTTGATCAATTTTTTGCAAATTCTGATTAGGTGCAGCATTTACCAACATTTCATACCAACCACCATCCCGCAAACTAGCTACATTAGTCGAGATTTCATTAGCTAAACCCGATTCTACCAATAGCTGATATAGATAAGAATTTCGTCCCACCGTCAAGATATAATCCATCACATCTAGAGCAGGGATATCCGGTTGCTTCAAATCGGGGACTGGATAAATGATTTGTAACAGTAAACCCGCACCAGGTTCCCGTAATACAATGGGAGTATGGGACTTTAGACTTGGGGTTTTGGGTTTTGGTTGGTCAATTGTGGATTTTTGGTTTTGAATCTTTCCAAATACCTCTTTCACCTTTTCCAGAGTCTCTGAGGTTTGGAAATCCCCAACAATAACTAATACAGCCTGTTCAGGATTGTAGAATTTTTCATAATATTCCCGCACTTGTTCAACTGTGAACCGTTCAACATCAGCTTTAGTTCCACCTACAGGTAAACCATAGGGATGATCAGGGAAAGCCGCCTCCATCACAGCCCGATTAAGACGATATTCTGGACTATTTTCGTAACCTTGTAATTCAGAAATTACTACTCGTTTTTCACTTGCTAGATGTTCAGCATTAATTAGAGAATTTTGCATTCTATCTGCTTCTAATACCAGCAGTGAATTGAGTTTTTCAGGTTCAGCAGTGCTGTAATATGCTGTTTGATCGTAACTGGTGAAAGCATTGGAATCACTACCTAAAGCACTAAATAGCTTACCAAATTGGACTGGTCGATCCTTTGTTCCTTTAAACATCAAATGTTCTAACTGGTGGGAAATACCATTGATTCCAGGTTCTTCATTCCGTGAGCCGACCTTATACCAAACTTGCACCGTTACAACTGGTGCATTATGTACTTCCTTGGTGAGGATAGTTAGACCATTTTCTAGGACTGTCCTTTTAACATTTTCTGTCACTGTTAATCTACGAATATTTTTTACTAATTCTAGAGATTGAGAATTTTCACTTTCAGATGAAACTGGATTTTGGCTACTAGCAGAACCATGACTAAATAAGAATATGACAATTAGCCAGGTAGTGAGAAATAATTTTAGAAACCGATAACGGGATAAATGGGAAAGAATAGACATATTTTATCAGCAAAGAATTTAGGAGTTGTCGTACAACTCCAACTGCACCCAGACAATTAAAGTATATTAGCATCCCAACAGTACAACTACCTAAATTTAGTTAAGAACCGGATAAATTCTAATGGTAAGCCATCGGCATCAGCAATAAAAGCAACTTCTAAGACGCGATCGCCTATTTGTTGCTGTGTTGGTTTTAACAGTATATTAAGAGGTGGTAACTCAGCTACATCCGCCAGACGGAGTTTTAAGTTTTCCAACCAGCCGTGTAAATCTGGGGTAACTTGTGTTAAATCAAAAGAGATATGATAGTATCCCACATAATGTTCATCGGAAAAACTATCAGTAGGGGGATGGGGTTCAGGAACTTGGATCAATTCAATGCGGCTATCCAAACCTTCCATCCAACAAGCTAGAGTGTAACCTGTAGTGAAGCGATCGCTGACAGTGAAACCCAACTGCTCATAAAAAGCGATCGCTAAATGAATATTCGCAGTTTTAATAGAAACATGGTGCATATAGTGTTCTTAAAAAATTATTCTTAAAAAATGGATTTTAGATTGAGAACCAGTCTACAACCTAAAATCGCCATATTTATTCAAAAAGTCGGAAATAAGGGTAGCGCACAGGTACACCAGGCTCCTTATCCAAATCAAAATTAATCACTTCCCAGCAAGGCTCATCAACCGGATCTGGGCTAAACTCGACTGGTAAACCATATAAACGAGCAGCAGTATTCTCCGGTTCACCCTTACGCCAAGAAGAAGAGTTACGTTCTAAATAACTACTCATTAACTCCTGATAGCGTTGTGCAATCACCACCTTTGTAGCGCGATAGCCCTGAGTATAGAGTTTATCTAAGGCTTCGTGAATTTCAAACCGAATACCATCAGGATGGGTATGTTGTCTATACCATTCACCATTCCACCTGCGCCAATGACGGCCCGACTGTAGATGGACTAATTCGCCTGTTTTAGGATTAGCTTCAAACGCGCCGTGACGTGGACACAGATAGGTATCTGTTAATGTCAACGCCGAAATTGATTGGCGACAGTGAGGACACTGTATTTCCGGGCCAAATATTGGGTACTGTAAACCGGGATTCATCATGAAGTGCATACAAACATAATTTTGTCTTCACCAGCACCAGTGGGTTGAATTTGACACTTCGACTCCGCCACCTTGAGTAAATTGTTAGCTACCGCATAGAAACGGAGTTACGGACAGATTAAATTTCACGTTGAGTTTTCTTCAGCTTAAAGGCTAAATGGCGTGATATCCTAGTTGTGCAACCAGACTCAAAGGTTGGAGTTTTTCCAGTGTTACTGGGTACCATATTCCTATTCTATCGTGTCTACCTCTTCTTACTGGCCATTACCGGACTTTTCTCAAGCTGCCTTTGTCGCAGCCAACGCAGTTGCAATCGGTTTTGTTAAAATAGCAGCAGGAGCAAGCATTTGGTATGGAGCCGTAGTCAGAGGCGATGTAGAACGGATTGAAATTGGCGAATGTAGCAACATTCAAGATGGAGCAATTCTACACTGTGATCCTGGCTTGCCCACCATCTTAGAAGATCATGTGACCATAGGCCATCGGGCTGTGGTACATTCTGCTCACATTGAACGTGGTAGTTTGATTGGCATTGGGGCAATTATTTTAAATGGTGTCAGAGTCGGGAAAGGTAGCATCATCGGTGCTGGTGCAGTGGTGACAAAAGATGTACCACCCGGTTCTTTAGTTATGGGTGTCCCCGCTAAAGTCGTCCGTCAACTCACAGAAGTCGAAATTGCAGAACTGATAGAACACGCCGAAAAGTATCGGGAATTGGCGCTGATTCACGCTAGAGAAGGGTAGGCAGGGGGCAGGGGAAGCAGGGGGCAGGGGAAGCAGGGGAAGCAGGGGAGGCAGGGGAGGCAGGGGAGGAATAAATCTTTTATCACCAATCACGATCACGGATTTAATGGATTACACGGATGACACGGATTTGAAGATTATCCAATCCCCAATCCCCAATCCCCAATCACCAATCCCCAATCCCCAATCCCCAATCCCCAATCCCCAATCCCCAACTTAAATATTCTTTACTAATTTGCTTGGAAAAATAACCCACTTAGGCTAAAAATAAAATTAAGAACTGTTCACAAAACTTAAATTCCCACTTAGTAGAGGCTTGGTAAATATGGATATCGACACCCGTGTAGTAATCGTTTTAGCACCCGTAGTAATTGCCGCTAGTTGGGCTGTATTTAATATCGGCGCTGCTGCTTTAAGACAAGTACAAAACTTTTTGAACAAAGAAGCATAAGGTAATAGCTTAATCACTTGATTCTATAGGTAGGGGTTTAGCAGTGCTAAACCCTTACAAATCTAGGTTTTACGAAAATTCTTGTGGATAGAAAATTTACTCTTAGATAGATTTATATTAATCAAACTCAGATGATTGGAAAACTCAAATGAAAATTAAAGCAATAATTCACACGGCTGAAGAAGGAGGTTTTTGGGCTGAAGTACCAATTTTTCATGGATGCTACACCCAAGGAGAAACAATTGAAGAAGTATTAGAAAATCTTCAAGAGGTAATCAGTTTATATGCTGAGGATGAACCACAAAATATTAGCCCTTCAGACAGAGTGGTTGAATTAAATGTATGAAAGCAATATCGGGTAAAAAGTTATCAGAAATACTACTAAAAAAAGGATGGCAATTAATTAGAGTCAAAGGTAGTCATCATCGTTATTCAAAAGATAACATAAGTATTTCTATACCAATTCACGCTAATCAAGATTTGAAAATCGGGCTTTTAAAAAGCCTAATGAAGCAAGCCAATTTAACCGAGTCTGACCTAATCTAAATCATCACATTAAATAAGTATCCGTGCAGAAATATAGGCTTACTATTTGAGCGGGTTTTGGTGGGCAATACCCACTATAAATCTAGGTTTTACGAAAATTCTTGTAGATAGAAAATAGATAATAGGAAAACTCAAATGAAAAGTCTGAATCAGGATGTCCAGGATTAAAGGATTTACAGGATTAAAACTTCTCATTTCTCTGTGTCCTCTGTGCCTCTGTGGTTCGTTAACTGAAATGTGTTGGATTAAAACAGAAAATTACTCACCAATGGCCAGCCTCAACTTTTATGGTTCATTATTCCGTCCTCAATAGCTTTCAACACTTTGGTGTAAATCTGGGACTTTCGCGCATTGTTAAATTATTGGCAAATCTCGGAAATCCCCATCATCAAGTACCAATAATTCATGTTGGTGGTACTAATGGCAAAGGTTCGGTTTGTGCTTATCTTTCATCGGTACTGACTGAGGCTGGTTATCGAACAGGACGTTATACTTCACCCCATTTGGTAGATTGGACAGAAAGAATTTGTATAAATGAACAAGAAATCACATCTGAGCAACTTTGTCAATTAATTCTGCAAGTCCAAGCAGCCATTGATCCTGAATCAGAATCACCAACACAGTTTGAAGTAATTACCGCAGCCGCTTGGTTATATTTTGCTCAACAAAAAGTAGATGTGGCAGTAATAGAAGTGGGACTGGGAGGAAGGTTAGATGCGACCAACGTTTGTGATCAACCTTTGGTGACGGTGATTACTTCCATTAGTCGAGAACACTGGCAACAATTGGGTCCGACTGTTGGGGATATTGCTAGAGAAAAGGCCGGGATTTTGAAATCTGGATGTCCGGTGGTGATGGGAGTGTTGCCAGAAGATGCTCAAAAAGTAGTGCGATCGCGTAGTCTAGAATTAGAATGCCCAATTTTTACCCCCCAACTATCCCGGCAAATTCAAGCAGGATGGGCAGAATATCAAAAAATTCACAGTTCAGAATCTATTAAATATCCTTTACCTTTACAGGGACAAATTCAATTAAATAATTCAGCATTGGCTTTAGCAACTTTAGAAATACTCCAACAACAAGGTTGGGAAATTTCTGATTCAGTAATTATTAACGGTATCGCCAAAACTCAATGGCCAGGTAGGATGCAATGGATAAACTGGAATAATCATCAACTATTAATAGATGGCGCACATAATCCAGCCGCAGCCAAAGTTTTACGTGATTATGTAGATAGTTTAACTCCACCAAAATCTATAACTTGGATCATGGGAATGTTGGCAACTAAAGATCATGGTGATATTTTCCAAGAATTACTACATCCAGAAGATAAATTATATTTAGTCCCAGTGCCAGATAGTGCTTCGGCTGATATTAAAGAATTAGGAAATTTGGCGGTTAAAGTTTGTCCAGGATTGAGTTTGTGGGAGACTTATCAAGATTTATCTGCTGCTTTAAATGATGCTTTTAATATTGAAAATAATTTAGTTGTTTTATGCGGTTCTTTATATTTAATCGGGCATTTTTTGGGCAATATTAAAAATCCGGTTTGAAGTAAATAACACCCCACCCATAGCCCCTCCCCGCAAGCGAGGAGGGGAAACAATACTTTTAGTCTCTACAGGGGGTTTTCGGCTCACAAATTTGCTTAACTAAGCAGTGGGGGATTAACGATTATTCCATTGTTGCGCTGCATCTTGTACAGCTTGATCTACGGTTTTTGTATTTAGCATTGCTGCTTGGAGGTTTTCGTAAATCGCCTTTTGTAAAAGATTAAAATCTTTCAGAGTTGGGGTTAATATTTCTGCCTGTTGTAGTTGTTTAGCACTAATTACTCTTGCTTGTTCAGTTTTTGACGCAGTGGGGGTAAGTTGTTGAAAGTAACTGTCAGCGAGCGCTTTAGTCGTTGATGGTAAGACATTGGCAACTTTGGCGAAACTTAGTTGGTTTTCATCATTGGTGACAAATAGAGCAAATTTAACTGCGGCTTGAGGATTTTTACTGTCACGGGGAATAACAATATTCATCACCGCCACATTTTTTTTACCTGTAGTACCTGTAATTTGAGGAGCGATCGCACTCGCTTCAGCCACTTTAGGCGCGTTGTTAGCGATCGTCTTGAGAAACTCAGGGCCAGCAACTAACACAGCCGTTTCTCCCCCTTGATATAAATCAATAGCGTGACGATGACCCTGGGTTAAAACTTCTCTAGGCAGTAGCCCTTTTTTATACAAATCCACCCAATACTGAAACGCCGCTTTTCCCTGGGGAGAATTAAATGCAGCCTTACCTTCAGCATCGATCAAAGTTACACCCATCTGCACAAAAGATTCCAGCACCTCACCAGAATCTTCGGGAACAAAGGTGGCAAAAAAAGCATATTTGCCTGTTTTATCCTTAACTTGTTGTGCTACTGTTGCCAATTCTGCATAAGTTGTAGGTGGATTGCTGATACCTGCCTGTTTCAATAAATCAGTGTTATAAATAGTTAACCTCGTAGTTAAATACCAAGGAATACCAAAACTCTTGCTATTGAGGGTACTTGCTTGCCAAATATTAGGGAGATAAGATGAGCGTACTTCTTCGGAAACTTGGGCATCTAAATCTAACCAGGCATTTCGTCCCGCTAATTGGGAAGCAAAATCTGGGTTGAGATTAACTACATCCGGTGGCGTTTTTGCAGAAACGGCTGTTAAAATCTTGTTCTCCATTGCTGCCCAAGGTACATCTACCCAGTTAACCTTAACACTGGGATTTTCCGATTCAAAAGTGGCAATTAGGCTTTGGAAATAGTCAGTAAATTGCGGCTGGAGTTGCATCGTCCAAAACTCAATTTTCGTCACTCCTGCGGTTGGGGAGGAATCTGTACCAACATTACCTGTGCTGCAACTGACAACCCAACTGCTAAATAAGCCAATAAGCGCCCAAACAGTTAGTTGTTGAAATTTTTGTAATTTAATCATCGTGCTAGTATTTTTACGGTTGATCGCAGTGAAAAGCTTATGCAGAATTGTCGAAATTATAGGCTATATATATTACTTACCACTCCAAATATTGGGAATAGTATGTAATGTCTTTGCGTCAAGATTATTTAGACTGGGGAAAAAGATTTTGTACAGTCTGTAAATCGACTGTGATCTGCTGACTTGTTAGGGAGGTAAAAAGTTCTATCCTTACTCGTGATAAGTAAATTTCATGATCAAAGGCAAAACATCTTACCATATCGACATACTAAGGTTACACTGTCAATCTATAGCATCGTTTAGTGTCGTGAGTGGCTGGGATGATGTCAGTGAATGCTCTGCTAAGAGACTTATCACTTTCCTCAACTTTCCAGACAATATTTAAATTTTACATTTTGCAATCTAGTAGGTAAAACTGTGGTGAAAGGCTTCAGTAGTTTCTTTGGAAAATCTAATAAAGGTATTGGCATCGAACTTGCGCCAGAACGACTAAATATAGTTCAATTGCGTAAGCAACGCCAAGGGTTAAAGTTAGAATCTTTAACAACCGTACCAGTTCCAGAAGGTTTAATCACCGATGGACAGATCAGCGATCCTCCAGGGGTAGCACAACTAATTCAGCAATCACTAGCTGCCAATAAAATCAAGGCTTCTCGCGTTGCGACTTGTATACCAGGTAGAGATTCTCTGGTGCGGATTATTCCTGTTCCAGCAGAGTTAGATGATCAAGAATTACGGGATATGGTTTTAAACCATGAAGCTGCTTTATATTTGCCCTATCCAAGGGAAGAAGCAGATGTAGATTATCAAAAACTTGGGTACTTTGTAGATGAGGATGGCATTGAAAAGATCCAAGTGCTTTTGGTTGCCACTCGTAAAGAGGTTACAGACACATACATTAATACCTTTCAGGAGGCCGGACTAGCGATCGATATCTTAGAAATTAATAGCTTTGCACTGATTCGGACTATTCGTGATCAGTTGAGAGTATTCGGACCCCAAGAGGCAGCAGTATTAGTTGATATAGAGTTTGACAATACAGAAATTGCGATTATTATCAATGGAGTTCCACAATTTTCGCGAACAGTGCCAATAGGCGCCTATCAACTACAAACGGCTCTATCTAGAGCAATGAATTTACCCCCATCACGAGACATTGATATGTTGCAGGGAATGACAATTCCTTCAACTTCAGTAGATTCAGTTGGTAAATCTGGACTGCTCAGTAATAATCCTGGGATGTCAGCTATGTTGAGATTACTAGGAGAACTAGCCGATGAATTGCGTCGTTCCATAGATTTTTACCTCAATCAGAGTGAAAATCTAGAAGTCTCACAAATTTTCCTCGCAGGACCCGGAGGGGGACTCGAACAGCTAGATGAGTTTTTCAGTCAACGATTAAGTTTACCAACTAACCAAATAGATCCGATTAGTTCTTTGTCCTTAGAAGTTGATATGGAAAAATATCCCTTAGTACAACGCGCTGGTTTAGGGATAGTCCTTGGTTTAGGAATGCGGGAGGTGTAATTTAAATGTACAGTCTAGATATTAACTTTCTCAAAGACCGGAAGCCAGATCCTAAGCAAACCACAAAAGCTGCCAGAAAACCAATTGAATTGGGGAATTTAGTCCCAGTTTATTTGGGAGTTGGAGTAGGGTTGTGTTTTCCAGCTTTAGTGTTCTTGAGCTTATGGTTTATACAAGGTAAAACTACTGAATTAGAGCAATTGATCGGCACTCTAGAACAGGAAAGTCAGGATTTAGATATCAAACTCAGCAACATCAAAAAAATCAAAGACGAAACAGCCGGGATTGAAAAGCAAACCCAAGCTTTGATTACGGTATTTGATCAAATTCGTCCTTGGTCAGCGATGTTGCAAGATTTACGCGATCGCATACCAAAGTCAGTACAAATTGAGAGTATCAGACAAACACCCCCTCCACCTCCAGCCCAGGCCAGTGAAACGAGTAAACCAGTTTTTAGTCCTATCGGCGGATTAGAAATCACCGGATATGCCCGATCTTTTAGTGATGTCAACGATTTTTTGCTAATTTTGGGACAATCTAAATTCTTGAATGCTGCTGAAAACAAAATTAATACAGCAGAGTTAATCGACGCACCACCTATAACTGGTGCAGTTGCTCCCACCAACCCAGGTAACATCAAAACCAAACCTCTCAAAATAGTTAAATATACTATTAAAGCCAGTCTCAGCAACGTGCCAGCAACTGAGCTAATTAGAGAGTTAGAGCAAAAAGGCACAGTCGGATTAGTAGCAAGGCTTCGCAATATTCAAAAAACAGGAGTCATATCGAAATGACACTCAGCGATGATTTAAATTTCGGAGAACAGGGCAGTGATTTTGATGACGGTCCAGCCTATCCCGTGGCTTTTGGTATTACTTTTACACCACTAATTATTGGTGTAGGAGTCGGCGTTACCGGAGTTTTAGCAGCTATTTATCTGCTACTAAACATCGTCATGCCCGCTTGGGATAACTATCAACAGCAACAAACCAAGAGTAACGAACTACAAGGACAAGTTAACGAAAAAAAAGTACAATCACAACAAATTGATAAGGTAAAAACAGATTTAGCTCAAGCAAAAAAGCAACAAGTCCAAATTTTAGCTTTATTTGCTAACGAAAAAAGTTTAGATACCTTATTGCTAGATACAAGTCGCTTAGTAGATTCTGGCAACAGTCGCATTCCACCCAATGCCGTTCAAGCAAGACTTGTGCGGTTTACACCAACCTCAGAACAACCAGAGGTGATTACCGATGGTAGCTTTGGCGTGGAAGTCAATAATATGCTACAACGCAGCCTGATTAATATTAATATTGAAGGCACTTTTGAACAAACACAGGCGATTATGCGTAATATTGAGCGATTACAGCCTTTATTGATCGTCAAAGATTATCAATCAACCTTAGCTCCATTAGAGGCTACAACTACAGCAGATAACAAAAAGGTAGTACGTGGTGGACCAAAAGCACTTATTACTTCTTTCCAGTTACAAGCCTTAATGCCCACCAGTCTAGAAGTAGCAGCACCAGTTACTCCAGCAGAGGAGAAAAAATAATCCCCGTTCAAAATCAAAAAAGGATGGTAGGGTTTAACCTATCACCTTGAGGATTTACGCAAAATGGCTAAAGACCCTAATTTCAAACCCTGATGTTTTGTACCCCATGCCTAAGTCCTGAGCCAAAAAATCATTAATCACAGCCTGAAACGAACTATTTTAGTTAAGGCATACCATGATTAATTATTACAGTCTCTAAGTCCTAAAAAAGTAAAAATACAGGCATTTATTAAAAGTGAGGAATGAACTGTGAAACAATTTAATAGCAACGTTTTTATATTCAGTGCAGCCGCTTTGATTTTTGCAGCAGCACAACCAGCATCCGCCCAAACCACTGAAATTACACAAGTACAACTCAATCCCATTGATGGTGGAATTAGTGTAGTTTTAAAAACTTCATCGGGTAGTCGTTCCCAAGTTTTTACCACCAAAAAGGGTAAAGCCTTAGTTGCAGATATGACTAATACTCAACTGCGTTTACCCCAGGGGAAAAATTTCCGTCAAGACAACCCAGCACCGGGGATTATTTCTATTGAGGTTAATCAGTTAGATACCAATAGTGTGCGGGTGATAGTAACTGGTAGCGATAATAGCCCTACCAGTACCCCTGCGGTGCGAAAGGAAGATAGTATTACCCTAAGTTTCACTCCAGCTACACAAACTACAGCTTCAACGCCGACAGAAGAAACAACGGCATCAAAAGTTGCAGCTACTCCTGTTGAACCTGGTAAAAAGCCTGATGTACTTGTACCAAATCCCCAAGTCTTAATTGACGGTAAACCAGCAAAGCCGGCTGGTATTGGTCAACCTTTGAACCAAGCCCCTCCTTTCTTACCTAGAGCCGTTGCCCCACCAGTAGGAGATATTGCAGTATCTAATATTGATACTTCTCCTAGCAGCATTGACTTAGGTACTCAGGAACGAGTCCCCCGGTTAGTGTTGCGAGATGCACCAGTGAGGGAGGTGTTATCGTTACTAGCTCGTGCTGCTGGTCTTAACTTAGCTTACATAGGTGGTGAGGGAGACAAACCAGCAGAAGGTCAGACAGGTGCTGCTGTTAGTCAAACAATTTCTTTGGATATAGAAAACGAGCCTGTGCAAGATGTGTTTAACTATGTCTTGCGTTTGAGTGGTTTAGAAGCTAACCGCAGTGGAAGAACGATTTTTGTCGGGGCTAAGTTGCCTAATTCCACCCGTGATATTGTGATGCGTAATATGCGTCTGAATCAGGTGACGGTGGGGGTAGCATTAAACTTTTTGGTGGCTTTGGGCGCTGAAAGTGCAGTCAGCCGTGAAAGACAAGTTACCAGTGTTAGCGCTATACCTGTAGGGGGTGCATCTAATGCGGCTGTTACCCAAACTCTGAATACAGTTGAAACTCGAATTGAAACTCAAAGAGTTACTTATCAAGATTCAACACCTTTACTCAGAGGTTTACAAGCATCAGCCGACGAGCGGACAAATTCTGTTTCTTTGATTGGTCCTTCTAAGCTGATTGATATTGCTGTAGCTCAACTCACTCAATTAGATATCCGTCGTCGTCAAGTAGCAATTAACGTCAAAATTATTGATGTTAACCTTTCCGGTATTCAAGATACTAACACCAGTTTTTCTTTCGGTGTTGGTGATAATTACCTATCGGTTGATGGTGGTGCAGCTACTTACAATTTTGGTGGTCTCACTCCTCCGACCAGTACACAGGCACGTAATAGTTTAGTAGCGCCAACTGTGATCTCAAATCCTTATGCTGATGCAACAACTTTCTTAGATCCGGGGTTAAGCACTCCTGTAATCCCAGACACCGGAGTAGACACAAGAAATATCACCGTAAATAATAGTGGTAGTGGTTCAGGATCTATTACTGAAACACAGGGCGGCGATTTATCTTTTCTACAACCCAGGGCTGGAATTTCAGGAGATCCATTCAATGCTGGTATTACGGAAGTTACGCCAGGAACACCAAATGTAATTACAAGCACGACTAACCCTGGAACAACATCTCAGGTTACAAATGCTGATGGATCAGTAACTACTGTCACAACACCTCCTACAACAACTGTATCTGTAACACCAGGAACTCGTGGAAGTGTAACGGCTGGATTGCCTACCCTATTCCAGTACCCAACCAAGTTCCTTGCTACTTTACAGGCTACTGTGCAGAGTGGTAACGCCAAGATTTTAACTGACCCAACTGTGACAGTTCAAGAAGGACAGGATGCCACACTCAAGTTAACCTCAGAAGTATATGGGGGAATTGAACAAATTGTCGTTAATGGCAACCTGACTAGAAGACCTATTATCAGAGAAGCAGGTTTAACTCTGGCAATGAGAGTTGATAGAATTGATGATAATGGTTTTGTATCTTTATCTGTTGCCCCTACTGTATCTGCACCTGCTAACGAAGCGGCCAGTCCTGATGGAACAATCTCGCTTTTAGCTGCTAGAAGTGTTAATTCTGGTGTACTTCGTCTCAGAGATGGTCAAACTCTGATTATGGCTGGAATTATTCAAGACCAAGACCGAGCTACTGTTTCTAAGCTGCCCATTTTAGGAGATATTCCTCTCCTTGGTTCGCTGTTTAGAAGAACAAATAGAAGCAATGAGCGCAGAGAGGTAATTGTATTACTGACCCCTCAAGTTATGGATGATTCCGATCGCTCTGCCTATGGGTACAATTATACCCCTAGCCCACAGGTACGGGAAGTGCTTGAGCGTCGTGGTTTGAAGACTCCTGGTAGGCAATAAAAAATAGACGTTTCCAACAAAAAATGTAGAGACTTTCCATGGAACGTCTCTACAAATAGCCCTGGCGACTAGAAGTCACGGCTACACAAGCGAAGTCCACCTGCGTGGACTAGGGAGATTAGGATTTACGCAAGATTGATGTATTTTTGTCATGGCGAGGCTGACCTAGTAATTTCAAACCTGATATTTCGTATCTCCTGCGTAAGTCCTAATGAGGTAAGGTTATAGCGTCTTGTGTCTGAAAACCC
>NZ_JAYGHC010000023.1:58081-60824 GCF_034932285.1 Cronbergia sp. UHCC 0137 | reverse complement strand
GACTCCTAGCCCTAACGAAAGGACTTTTTCCGCAAACCCTACATATTTAGCACCTGTTTGAGGAGTGCTTGATCTTCTGGCTTGACTTTTAGGCGACCATTTTCGACATCACGAATCCAGCTTTGGCTTTTACCTGTCAGCTTTGCTAGTTCTCGTTGAGAAAGATTGAGATTTTTCCGTGCTTGCAAAATTTGCTCACCGGGTAAATCGGCTGTACTTTTGGGATTTCTTTTGGTTTTTGCGGTGCGACGTTGTTTTTTATCGGCTTCTGAACTTTGCTGTCCCCACTCTGGAGGAAGTTCAAAGGATAAAATTCGCGCGTTCATGAGCAAATTCCATTTACCACGGGGTGCGGTGTCTGTGAGGCGGTTAGCACCACCCCCGTCATTAATCCAAAATTCTAAGGCTTCATCTGGATCTTCGGGAATATCAACTAATTTTGCCCATAATGGTTGAATTTCTAGGGGATAGGTAATTGGATCAAATAGTGGTTTCACTCCGTAATGGTTAAGAACTTCTAAGTCGTTTTCATAGGTTCGCAAGAGACGTTTACGGTCTTCTCGATGTTTGGTGGCAGCGGTAATTTTTTCTTCACCGTAAGCAACCCGCATAAGGGTAGGAACGGTGATGCGTTGTTCTTTACCCATTTTGGTTTTAAACAGCAACCAGAGCATCAGTCTAACGGCTCCTTCGTGTTGCTGCCAAATACTCATGATTGTAGTTAAGAGGGTTTTGGGTAAACTACCGTACTGATAGAATCCGCTACGCTCTTTACAGGCTTGTTTGTTGAGGAAATGTTTTGCCCAAATTCCGGCTTTAATTGTAAATGTCAAGCCAATGAGATATTTACATCCTAGATCATCTTCTTGAAAGTGATGCTGAATATCTGTTAAGTTCCACAGCCGAGTTTGGGTGGTGGAAAATCCTGGAACTAATCCTTGTTGAGGCCAGTCTATGGAAACAAGTAGTGAACAAGCTTGCTGAACGATGTTTTTGATTAGGGCTAGTTTTGCGGCTTTGCTGAGGTCTTTCCGCTTTTCTAAGCCTAAGTATTTGTCAATTTGTCGTTCATCAATGGTAAATTCTTGTTCCCAGGGTTGGTCTAAGGCTGTGACATGGGCAGCAAAAATTAAGTTGATAGCTGCTGCTCTGATGTCTAGGTTTTCTACTGTTTGTAGGTTTGTGGCCGGGTTAGTAAGTTGAAATGGGTCTTGGAGGTGAAAAGCGATCGCTCCTCGACCTTGATTAACTTGTCGGCTATATTGTAAATAACCCGCTTGATCTTTTTCCCACCGTAAGGATGTCCTTTGTGTCAGTACATTGCAAGCTTCCCAGATAACTATTGCTGAAGCATAAGGGTGATTCTTGCCATTGGAAAACAAATCTGGACTGGTAGCTTCTCGCGGTTCGATTTTACATCTCCCTTTTTTCGCTTGCAAGGGTATGGGAGAATTTGTCGGACAGACTATGACACATTGGGGTTCTGGGTAATAACCTTCACAATTGTTACAAAGTGCAGGATCAATCCAATATTCATCATCTTCTATTTTGATGGCACCCGTAGGACATTGGGGGCGGCATTTGTCACATCCCTCGCAATTATTGTTAGGAATTGTATAAGCCATAACTCTTCTTCCTACTCTAATTGTTGAGATGTTCGGCTCATGTCTACCCTTGATGTCTCCTCTTGATTCATAACTTGCTACCAAATTATCTCCATGACAAGAAAAGGCTTTTCTCTCCTCACTAATTCCCCACACTTGTATTCGGTGTTTGTCTCGAATTTGAAGTTGTTTTAGCTCTGGATTTTAAGGCTTCATTACTTCTTCATTAACTATACTTTTCATAAAGATTTGAATAAGTTTGTTCATAATGAGCTTGGATATATTTCTTAATATCCAATTCAATTTTTATTCTTATAATTGTTTATTTTGAACTGCAAAAGTTTATTCAAAATGTTTTTATTGAACATCTATTTTAGTTGTTAAAAATATGATTTTTTGGCTATGTATGCAAAATTTACTACTAGAATATGTCAATTTCTACAGAATTTGTATTATCAATCCTGAGAAGCCTAATGATTAATTGATTAAATTTTCTATTAACTTAGACAAATCTATTGAGAAAATATTTTGAACAACAAGATCCCCGGCTTCTTAGATAACTTGGGGATTTGAGCTTGATCTGAATTTTGAATCTCAAATGGTTTATAAGTAATAAATATCATTAAATACAGTTGGGAGGAGAAAAGAAATTAATATTATCTAGCAAGTCATCAAAAGTTGATAAAAAAGTTAATTTTGATCATTAAAACTAAAAAGGATTAGGCTAGGATTAGGATTAAAGTACAAACTAATTTGTAGGCGAATTTGCTGAGGATTTATTTATGGCGACACTAACCGGTTTAACTTTTGGTGGTAAAACTTGGACTCCTAAATTTGCTCAAGAAATTGACAAGGATAAATGTATTGGTTGTGGCAGATGTATGAAGGTATGTGGTCACAATGTTCTAGGTTTGAAGGCTTTGAATGAAGAAGGTGAATTTGTGGAAGATGAAGATGATGAAGAAATTGAACGCAAGGTAATGGCTGTTATGAATGCAGATAACTGTATTGGTTGTGAGGCTTGTTCTCGGATTTGTCCTAAGAATTGTTATTCTCATACAACTGTGGATAACTAGAAATTGAGCTTTTAGTATATTTTAATTAGAGGGGAATACTCTATTTTTGTCTGAATCAGGATG
>NZ_JAYGHC010000023.1:0-57832 GCF_034932285.1 Cronbergia sp. UHCC 0137 | reverse complement strand
TTGGTTTTTGGTGGGATGTTGAAATTTTAATTGTCTGAATCAGGATGTCCAGGATTTTAGGATTCACAGGATTGTGATTTATGGGTTGTCGGGGGGATGCTGAAATTTCAATTGTCTGAATCAGGATGTCCAGGATTTTAGGATTTACAGGATTTTGATTTATGGGTTTTTGGTGGGATGTTGAAAGATAAAAAAAGTTAATTACAATAACAGTATATAGTATATTCTATATCATCCAGAAATTATTATTCTCATAAACAATAAAAAAATTATATCCTGTACATCCTCTAATCCTGGGTATCCTGATTCAGACAAGTTAAATATCCGGGAGAAAATATAATTTGTAATATTTTTAGAGATAGATATAAAAAAAATTGGAAGTTTCCTGCATTTTATTATGGGTGTAGGCTAGAACGTTAGTAAGTGCAAATAAAACCGCTATCCTGTGAAATTTATTAAACCTGTTAGCCGTAAACATCATACTGGGTTAGGGGTAAATATCAAAAACAGGATGCGATGCAATACTTGTCGGTTAAGCTAAAAACATTAAATCAGGTAGGTTGGGGAGTCATCGCCTTGGACGGGTTTCCCGGCTTGTGGCGAATGACGGTTGACGTTAGGAAACACAACATTTACGGGCTTTTGTTGGGTTGCGCTGTCGCTTAACCCAACCTACAAAAACTCTTAACCGATAAGTATTGGGATGCGATGTACTGGAATTTGCCATTTTGGTTTTGATCGAGTAGTTAAAAAATTGGAACTGGGATTGATATTTCAGGAATCCCAAATCTAAACTTGGTTTGAGTTTCTGATCAGACAAAATGGTAACAAAACCAGACAATTACTTCTTTTATTCAGGTAGAGAAAGCAGGTAGTATGCAAAAAGTTCCTGTTTCATTATGGACGCTTTTAGCTGGGATGATAATTTCCCCTATTAGCATCTGGATTGGTCAAAATCATACTCTACTACCAGTACAAGCATCGCTGCAAGCGCCTTTGGTGGACGGATTTTTTAATATCATGTTTACCATTGCGATCGCTCTATTTTTAGTAGTAGAAGGAACGATTCTAATTTTCTTGTTTATCTATCGTCGTCGTCCTGGAGACAATAGCGATGGTACACCAGTAGAAGGTAACTTAGCCTTAGAAATCTTTTGGACAGCAGTACCCACAGTTATTGTGATTGCTTTGGGTATTTACAGTGTAGATATCTATAACCAAATGGGTGGTTTAGAACCAGGAAGTCATCCTCACGGACAGATAGCTATGGCTGCTACCATGAATGATGATTCTAAATCTCCAGGAATTGGAATTGGTGGAAGTCCCCAAACTCAAGGAAAACCAGCAGATTTGGTAGTTGATGTTAAGGGGATTCAATTTGCTTGGTTATTTAACTATCCTGAAACTGGAATTTCGGCTGGTGAATTACACGTTCCTGTCGGTGCTGATGTGCAGTTAAATCTATCCGCAGATGATGTAATTCATTCCTTCTGGGTTCCCCAATTTCGTCTCAAACAAGACGCACTTCCTGGTATTGCAACAGAGTTAAGATTTGTCGCCACAAAACCCGGTACATATCCCGTAGTTTGTGCAGAATTGTGTGGTGGTTATCACGGTTCAATGCGATCGCAAGTTGTGGTTCACACCCAAGCAGATTTTGATAACTGGTTAACAGAAAACCAGATTGCTCAAAAAGCAGGAAAACCTCAAGTTGTAGCTGTGAATCCGGCTAATTTATCGACATCTGAATTTCTTGCTCCTTATGTTGATGATTTAGGAGTGAGTACAGCAACTCTGGCTCAAATTGAAAAATAGCAGTGTTCGGTAATTAACTGAACAAATTCGCAAATATGACACAAATACAACTTCCAGAACATTCCCATCCTACAGCGTGGAAAGTAAAGGATTATTTCACCTTTAATGTTGACCACAAAGTAATTGGGATTCAATATCTAGTCACAGCGTTTGTATTTTATTTAATTGGTGGTTTGATGGCGATCGCTCTCCGCACGGAGTTAGCAACAGCAGATTCAGACTTCATCGATCCTAATTTGTACAACGCTTTCATGACCAATCACGGGACAATCATGATCTTTCTTTGGATTGTTCCCAGTGCAATTGGTGGATTTGGAAACTATCTAGTTCCTCTAATGGTGGGTGCTAGAGATATGGCGTTTCCTAAATTGAATGCGATCGCCTTTTGGTTAAATCCCCCCGCAGGTTTACTCTTACTACTCAGTTTCATCTTTGGTGGTTCTCAATCAGGTTGGACAGCTTACCCACCATTAAGCCTAGTTACAGCACCCATCGCCCAAACAATGTGGATTTTGGCGATTGTCTTAGTAGGAACTTCCTCAATTTTGGGTTCACTCAACTTTGTGATCACCATTTTGATGATGAAAGTTCCTAGCATGAAATGGGATCAAGTTCCCTTATTTTGCTGGGCAATTTTAGCAACATCCATCCTCGCACTTTTATCTACACCAGTATTAGCAGCAGGATTAATCTTGCTGTTATTTGATATTAACTTTGGTACATCCTTCTTCAAACCAGATGCAGGAGGTAACGTCGTTATTTATCAACATTTATTCTGGTTTTATTCCCACCCGGCAGTTTATTTAATGATTCTGCCGATTTTCGGGATTATGTCAGAAGTAATACCCACCCATGCACGGAAACCGATATTTGGCTATAGAGCGATCGCTTATTCCAGCGTAGCCATCTGCGTCGTCGGTTTATTCGTTTGGGTACACCATATGTTCACAAGTGGTACACCCGGATGGATGCGGATGTTCTTCACCATTTCCACCCTCATCGTTGCAGTCCCCACCGGAGTCAAAATCTTCGGCTGGGTTGCTACCCTTTGGGGAGGAAAAATCCGCTTCACCAGCGCCATGTTATTCGCCATTGGCCTACTCTCCATGTTCGTCATGGGTGGATTAAGTGGCGTAACGATGGGAACAGCCCCCTTTGATGTTCACGTCCACGACACCTATTATGTAGTCGCCCATTTTCACTACGTTCTCTTTGGTGGTTCAGTCTTTGGGATTTACGCAGGTATATATCACTGGTTCCCCAAAATGACCGGCAGAATGATGAACGAAACCTGGGGACGAGTTCACTTTGTTCTCACCTTAATCGGCACTAACTTAACATTCCTACCCATGCACGAATTAGGGTTACAAGGAATGCCCCGCCGAGTTGCCATGTATGACCCCCAATTTGTCAGCTTAAACCAGCTTTGCACCATTGGCGCATTCATTTTAGGTATTTCCGTCATTCCCTTCGCCTACAACGCCATTACCAGTTGGAGAAACGGAGAACTTGCCGGTGATAATCCTTGGCAAAGTTTGACATTAGAATGGACAACCAGTTCACCACCCATCATTGAAAACTGGGAAGTCCTACCCATCGTCACTCATGGACCCTACGACTACGGACATAATCACGATCAATCCTCCACCACAAACGCAGAGATAGTTACATAATTTTCGCCTACCCCATACACACCTGTAGGGGTTTAGCAATGCTAAACCCTTACCTCACCAAGGGACTTACAAATAAAAAAACACTCAAACCCTCATTCCTCTGCGTTCTCTGCGCCTCTGCGGTTAGTTAATCCAGATAATTTATTTTTTGGAAGTCCCTAATTTACCGATTTTTCCAGCACCGGGAACGATTTTTTACTCTTAGCAGGTTAAATCATTATGACCGCCATTACAACGCACGAACATCACGAAGGACATCAAGATTTAAGAGTTTGGGGATTATTAACATTTCTGATTTCCGAATCCTTGATGTTTGGTGGATTTTTTGCCACCTACTTATTTTTTCGAGGTACTACAGCAGTTTGGCCACCAGAAGGAACAGAAGTAGAACTATATGTACCCACAATCAACACCATTATTTTAGTTTCTAGTAGTTTTGTCATTCACTTTGGTGATATGGCAATTAAAAGAAATAGTGTTGGTTGGATGCGGTTTTGGTATTTCATTACCGCAATTATGGGCATAGTTTTTTTAGCTGGACAAGTTTATGAATACATGAACTTAGGATATGGTTTAACCGCCAACGTCTTCTCCAACTGCTTTTATATCATGACCGGATTCCACGGTTTGCACGTCTTTATTGGCATCTTGTTAATTTTGGGTGTGTTATGGCGTTCCTTACGTCGTGGTCATTATTCTGCAACCAAACACACAGGGATTGAAATGGCAGAAATTTACTGGCACTTTGTAGACATCATCTGGATTGTACTTTTCACATTAGTCTACATTCTTAACGCCTTGTAAAAAAAGGGTAATGAGTAATTCCTAATGACGAATTACTCTCCTTTCATATAACCTAGAACCGCAGGGCGGAAGTCAAAAGTCAAAAATCAAAACTAATACAGCGTAAGATTTTCATAGATTTTATTGTTAATTCTTTCTACAGTAACACTGATAGTTATGTCGTCAAAATGTTACCGTAGTTTATATCAGGTTTTATCATGAAAATATGGGATATATGGGATAAGGGATTCAGAATTAACACACTAGCGATCGCCTTCACAGAAAATTTTACATTGCTCTTTACACCCCACAAAAAAAGGGCAGGATATTAATCCCACCCCAGAAAAAACAGAGAATAAACTGTTGCTAATTAACCCAACAATGCTTTCGCTTTAGCTAACACATTATCAACAGTGAAGCCAAACTTCTCCATACAAGTTCCACCGGGAGCGGAAGCACCAAAGGTATCAATACTCACGGTATCGCCTTCTGTACCAACATACTTATGCCAACCGAAACTGCTGGCTGCTTCTACAGATAGACGCTTGGTGACAGCTTTAGGTAGAACAGACTCCTTGTAAGCTGCATCTTGTGCATCAAACAAAGTGCTAGAAGGCATAGAAACAACACGGACTTTCTTACCTTCAGCCGTCAATTTTTCTGCTGCGGTAACACAGAGACTCAATTCTGAACCAGTACCAATCAGAATCAAATCGGGTGTACCTTCACAATCGACAATTGTGTAAGCACCTTTTTTCACACCTGCAACTGATGTACCTGCTAAGTTAGGAACATTTTGACGGGTGAAAGCTAACAGAGTAGAAGCTTGAGCTTTAGACTTCTCAATAGCGACTGTGTAAGCTCCAGAACATTCGTTACCATCAGCAGGACGAATTACTGTTAAATCAGGAATAGCTCGTAAAGAAGCTAAAGTTTCAATGGGTTGGTGAGTTGGTCCATCTTCACCTTGACCAATGGAGTCGTGAGTCATTACCCAAATTGACCCGGCTTGAGACAAGGCAGCCAAGCGGATCGCAGCACGCATATAATCTGTAAAGATCAAGAAGGTTGCGCCGTAGGGAATCAATCCCGAACCATGCAGCGCCATACCATTACAGATTGCACCCATGGCGTGTTCCCGTACACCAAAGTGGATGTTGCGGTTTTGGAATTGTCCCTTTTGGAAGTCGCCAAAACCTTTGAGTTCGGTGAGGTTGGAGTGGGTTAAGTCGGCTGAACCACCAATTAATTCAGGTAAAACTGGTGCTAGTTTGTTGAGGCAGTTTTCTGAATGTTTACGGGTGGGTAATGCTTTATCTTCGGCGGTATAGGTGGGTAATACTTGATCCCAACCTTCTGGAAGTTTACCACTCACCAAACGTTCAAATTCTGCTGCTTCGGCGGGATATTTAGCCTTGTAGTCAGCAAAGGTCTTGTTCCAGTCGGTTTCCTGACCTGCACCACGTTCTACGGCTTTGCGTGTGTGGTTGAGGACATCTTGGGGAATTTCAAAAGGTGCATATTCCCAACCTAAGTTAGCGCGGGTTGCGGCTGTTTCGTCTGCACCCAAAGCTGCACCGTGAATGCCGGCAGTACCTTGTTTTTTAGGAGCGCCGTAACCAATGGTGGTTGTCACCTTGATCATGGTGGGCTTGTCGGTGACAGCTTTTGCTGCTTCGATCGCTTTGGAGATTGCTTCTAAATCGGTGTTACCATCTTCAACATGAAGAACGTGCCAACCGTAAGCTTCAAACCGCTTAGAAACATCTTCGGTGAAGGCTACATCTGTAGAACCATCAATGGAGATGTGGTTGTCGTCGTACAAAGCAATCAATTTACCTAATCCCCAGTGTCCGGCGATGGAAGCTGCTTCACCAGAAATACCTTCCATGTTGCAACCATCACCAAGAATTACATAGGTGTAGTGGTCAACAATTGTTGCATCGGGTTTGTTAAATTTAGCGGCTAGGTGGGCTTCTGCTACGGCTAAACCAACTGCATTAGCGATACCTTGACCCAAGGGGCCTGTTGTTACTTCTACACCATCTGTGACAAAATTTTCTGGGTGTCCGGGAGTCTTTGCACCCCATTGGCGGAACTGCTTGATGTCCTCGATGCTAACGCTATCGTAACCTGTCAGGTACAGCATGGCATACTGCAACATAGAACCATGACCGGCAGATAAGACAAAGCGATCGCGATTGAACCATTTGGGATTTTTGGGGTTATACCGCATGAATTTATCCCAAAGGACAAAAGCCATTGGAGCCGCGCCCATCGGTAGTCCTGGGTGTCCCGATTTGGATTTTTCTATGGCATCAACAGCCAAAAAACGGATGGAGTTAATACAAAGTTCTGAGAGGGATTGGGTTGCAACAGCCATAATTTCTTGTTTTTAACGACGGGTTAGCATTCTTTGTAGCTTTTTCTTGCCGGGGTCATTATAAAGCGATCCCGCCATTATCATCTCACTTCTAGTCCTCCATATACAAGCGGGATCTGATCAGTTTTTTGTGATGAATAAGCTCAAGCAAAACAATATAATTTGGGCGATCGCCCTTGATAATACTGGTTGGGTGTGATCTTTGATCGTAATATGTGTCTAAGATCAACATATTTTTTATAAAATGAAGACAGACACAATATTTTACACCTTACTCCAAAATCTCCCTAGTGTTTTATTTGAATTGTTAGAACAGTCACCCACACTGGCTTTGCACTACGAATTTTCCTCTGTGGAAATTAAAGAATTAGCCCGTCGGCTCGATGGCTTATTTTTACCCAAACCAGAGTACCCCCAAGACCCCATTTATTTTGTCGAAGTACAATTCCAGAAGGATGATAATTTATACTGGCGATTAATCACAGAAACATTTCTTTATTTAAACCAATATAAACCCGAAAGATCATGGCAAGCGGTAGTATTATGGGCTAATCGGAGTATTGATCCTGGTATACCTTTAGCGTATCAAGGCTTGCTTGCTAGTAAGCAAATTTATGTGGTTTATTTAGATGAGTTAGTCGATACATCATCTTCCATTGGTTTAGGAATTATTAAATTAGTGGTAGCCCCGGAAGGTGAGGCGATACAACAAGCAAAAAGTTTGATCAATCTGGTGAAAAAAGGAGATGCGGCCAACAGTCGTGATCTTTTAGAATTAGTAGAAAGAATGCTGGTTTACAAATTTTCATCCTATAGCCGTCAGGAGTTGGAAGCAATGCTTGGATTAACAGAATGGCAACAAACGCGATTTTATCAAGAGGTAAAAGAAGAGATGGAGTTAAAAACGATTCCTAGACTGTTAAAAGAAGGCCTAACCGTAGAACAAATTGCTCGTGTATTTGAGTTAGATATTGAAGTAGTGAAACAAGCGATCAAAAAGCAAAGTAGCAAATAGTCAATTTGATCTAAATCAGCCCAAAACCTAGTGCGATCGCTCTGTTTCTTGGATACCTGGAAAGCTTTTAGGTTGGATTCAGTGCGATCTCTGATAGTAAAAAGAGTGCTATAGCAGGAGTCAGGAGTCAGGAGTTGGAAGCAATGCTTGAATTAACAGAATGGCAACAAACCCGATTTTATCAAGAGGTAAAAGAAGAAACTAAGTTAAAAATGATTCCTAAACTGTTAAGTGTGGGAGTAACTTTAGAACAAATTGCTTGTGTACTTGAGTTAGATATCGAAGTGGTGAAACAAGCAATCAAACAGCAAAGTAGTAAATAGTTATCTGAATCTAAATCAGCCCAAAACCTAGTGCGATGATCGCAGTTGCAGTAAAGAACACTCTTATTAAACTTTTAAATCATCTCCACAGGAGAGGTGACAGGTAATTGAGTAGAAATAATTCTTTACCTGTTCCCCGTTCCCTGTTACTGATACTTTCTAAATGCCAAAGTGACATTATGACCACCAAATCCAAAAGAATTAGATAGCGCAACTGTTACTTCTTGAGCGCGGCTGCTGTGGGGTACATAATCTAAATCACAGACTGCTTCTGGATTTTCGAGGTTGATGGTGGGGGGAATTTGGTCGTTAGCGATCGCTAATACTGTCGCTACTGCTTCAATCCCTCCTGAACCACCCAACAGATGGCCTGTCATGGATTTGGTAGAACTTACTGCTATTTTATAAGCATGATCACCTAAAGCTTTTTTAATGGCTGCTGTCTCTGTTGAATCATTGGCTGGGGTGCTAGTTCCATGGGCGTTGATGTAATTCACCATTTCTGCTGTTAGTTCACCATCCTTGAGGGCTAGTTGCATGGCTCTAGCTGCACCCAAACCTCCGGGGACTGGGGAAGTCATGTGATAAGCGTCACAGGTCATACCATAACCGACTATTTCCGCATAAATCCGTGCGCCACGACTGAGGGCGTGTTCTAGTTCTTCCAGAATTAAAATTCCCCCTCCTTCACCCATGACAAACCCATCGCGATCGCGATCGAAGGGACGACAAGCATGGCTAGGATCATCATTCCGAGTCGAAAGCGCCCTAGCTGCGGCAAATCCAGCAAATGATAAAGGGGTAACTGCTGCCTCACATCCTCCGCAAATCATAGCTTGGGCATATCCCCCTTGAATCAGGCGAAAAGCATCCCCAATGGCGTTAGAACCGGCAGCGCAAGCGGTGACAGAACAGGAATTAGGACCTTTAGCACCAGTATGGATTGCCGTTAACCCTGCTGCCATGTTGGCGATCATCATCGGTATCATAAATGGACTACAGCGATCTGGTCCACGATTTAGATAAACTGTTTGTTGATCTTCCAACACTTTAATGCCACCGATGCCAGAGCCAATCATGACACCTATTTGTTCGGCGTTGGTGTCATTGATAACTAACTGCGCGTCTAATAAGGCTTGTTTTGCCGATGCAATGCCAAATTGGGCAAATCGATCCGTGCGCTTGGCTTCTTTGCGCTCCATGTAGTCATGGGGATCGAAATTTTTCACTTCACCAGCAATGCGGCAATCATGGTTTGAGGCATCAAAAGCAGTGATGTAATCAATACCATTACGTCCAGCCAACAATCCTTCCCAATACTCCGTTGCTGTGTTACCAATCGGTGTAATCGCGCCAACACCAGTTACAACAACGCGTTTACGTTTATAGTCTGTCATGATTCAGTTAAATGTGGCAAAAAAGCGGCAGGTATAAAAATCAAAAGTGCTGTTAGGGTAGCCTGTGCTGAGTGCTGAGTTAAAAGTTTATTTTTTGGTCAACATCATATAGCGGTTGTCAGTTACATGAGAACATACAATTATCATAGAACTCAGACACCAAAAGGCTTTCCAGCTTCCCTGTTAAGAGTTCTCTGCTATATTGAGGCTTAGAGCTTTTTTGTAACCAGCACTCATGACTCAGCACTTTTTTAAGCAGATGCAGCAACGTTGGAGTTGATGTAATCCACTACTTCTTGAACTGTTAAAATTTTCTCGGCGGCTTCGTCGGGAATTTCGATGTCAAATTCTTCTTCCAAAGCCATTACCAATTCCACGATATCCAGCGAATCAGCATTAAGATCGTCTGTAAAACTGGCGTTGGGTACGACTTTATCGGTTTCTACGTCTAGTTGTTCGACGACGATTTTCTTTACCCTATCAAAAATGTCTGCTTGACTCATAGATAAAATTCCTTAACCAGTTGCTATGATTTGCTCTTTACAATTAATGTTTTTTTTGAGCATATACATCTTATCGGAAAGTGCGATCGCCTGCATACTGTCAAAGGCTGTTCTCGAAAAAACTATTAAAAAATCAGATGTTGGGGCGACCTTGGGGATTAAAGTTGGTGATTTGGGCTTCGGCTAGTTGTCCTGTGGGGAGGTCAGAGATTTGGAGGGTTAGGTTGAAGAGGTTGAGTGGGTTATTTTGTATTTGAGATAAGTTATTGGAATTTAAATTATGGGATGGAAAAAAAGACGTTGGAAAATTACTGGTGATGAATTGTTGGAGCGGTATGCTAGTGGGGAACGTAACTTTGCTGGAGTCGAATTGGTTGAGTACGGCTCTCGCCCCTCTAAGTATAGTGGACCAGGCAGCGATCTTGACGGTGTTGTTTTGCGAGATATCAACCTGCAAGGAGCTGTCTTCCAACAGGTCTACCTGATTGGAGCCGATTTGACTGGAGCCGATTTGGGGGGGATTTTCATGCTTAGTAGTTGTTTGAGTGAAGGAATCATTCGGGATGCCAATTTGTGTGGTGCCAATGTTTGTCGTAGTGGGTTCATCAACACTGATTTGCGGGGAACTGACTTGAACAATATCAATGCTACGGGTACTTGTTTTCGCGGAGCCTATCTTCCTACCTTTGAATCTGCTATTCTCGCAGATGCTAATTTCCAAGGTGCTCACACCAGAAGTGAATTGATCTGTAATGGTTGGAATTTGATTTGGCGTACCACTATGCCCGATGGAATTGTTGTTCGCGGTCCTCAGTGGGGCAATATTAGTGATGTTAGATGAAAAATTATCTTCATCAATAGTGCGATAGCGCAAGCGCTGACTTGTCAGTTCGCTGATCTTGTCGATTGGATTATAGAACGTTAGCGTTGCGGAACAATGGAACTATACCCAACATTAATCAACTATCATCGTAAATACGTCGTTTCATTGCTATCATCTTGAAACTTCTGCTCATATTTTGGGTTTTGTGAAGGTTGAAACAACCAATCCTCGTTCCAATTTTCACCACCTTCAAAGAGCTACCATTATTGTAGAGCGATCGCTCTCACCAAAATTTAATTTTATGCTATCTCAAACCCTAAAATACGCTTATTACCCCGGTTGTGTCGCCCAAGGTGCTTGTCGGGAACTTTACCTATCAACCCAATCTCTCACCCAGGCTTTGGGAATTGAACTGATTGAACTCAAAAAAGCCTCTTGCTGTGGTTCGGGGACATTTAAAGAAGATTCTCAATTATTAGAAGATACCGTTAACGCCAGAAATATCGCCTTAGCAGAAGAATTAAATCTCCCTCTCCTGACCCATTGTAGCACTTGTCAAGGTGTAATTGGTCATGTTGATGAACGCCTGAAAGAATCCCAATTAAATAACCCAGATTATTTTCATCAAGTAAATGGATTACTAAAAAAAGAAGGCTGTTCACCCTATCGCGGCAGCACAGAAGTTAAACATTTACTTTACGCTTTAGTAAAAGATTACGGTTTAGAAGAAATCGGGAATCGTGTCACTCGTAAATTAACTAATCTCAAATGTGCAGCTTTTTATGGTTGCTATCTGCTCCGCGCTCAAAAATCCATGCCCTACGATGATCCATTTAACCCCCAGGCAATGGAAAATGTATTTAAAACAGTAGGTGCAACACCTATTTATTATCGTGGACGCACCCAATGTTGCGGTTGGCCTTTGTCGAGTTACGCAACCAAAGAATCTTTTAAAATGGCAGGAATGCACATTCAAGAAGCTTTAGCAAATGGGGCTGATTGCATAGTTACACCATGTCCTTTATGTCATTTAAATTTAGATTCTCGTCAACCAGAAGTAGAAAAAGTAATTGAGCAAAAGTTAGGTTTACCAATTTTACATTTACCTCAATTAATTGGTTTAGCACTAGGAATTAGTCCAAAGGAATTGGGTTTAGAACGTCATATTGTTTCTACAAAACCAGTGTTGGAAAAATTGGGAATCTAACAGTAAAAGCCTACACTTTACCCGTTATTGTAGGCTTAAATTGCATCAACTATAACTGTACCACCTTCATAAAAATCAATACTAAGATGATAATCTTGAAGTTCCATTTATCACTCTACCGTCCTAACCAATGTACCACCAACCGCATAGACGGCATTAAACCCAATTCTTTCTGTCCAAAGTGCTGCATCTGCTTGTTTGGTTCGTAGTCGCATACTTATTACAAGTAAATCATCACCTATGACATATTCGCCAGTTTCAACATTTATTGAGATAATTTTGCCGATATTTTCTGGTGTTTCTACTTGAGGACGAATGCTATTTTCATAGAGTTCTTGGCCACGTTTGGTAATTTCGTCGTCGCTAAGTTTTGGCTTGGACATACAGCCAATATCCTTTCTCTTTAAATTCCGTAGACTTCCATCTCAATTGTATTCTGAGTTTAAATCTCAGTCAAAAAAATCTTTTAAAAAGATGCCATTTCAATTTTGCAAAGAGGTAAACTTGTGTCCAGCGATCGCAAATTAAAAAAGCAACAAAATCCCCTAGTCAAGTGGTTAACATTAAATTGGGACAGACCGGAGCGTTCCTATAATCCAGATGTGCGTGATTTTTTAGCTGGTTTGTTGGACTATCCAAAAGAGCGCGTTGTAACTGAAGATAAAGGTGGTGGAGGTGGCTATCCAGACATTAAATTGCTGACTCCTGAAAAAATTGCTTGGGTGGTAGGAGATTTAAAAAAAGATGATAGTGAACTGACTAAAGAAATTGGACGAACAAAACTGTGGAATCAAAAAAGTAAATATGTTGAAGGTTTAACCCGATACGTTTTATTTCTCACAGCCAAATATCTTTGGATAGTTTTACCTACAGGTGAACCAGTTGATGGTTTTGAATTTCCAATTGATTTATCTGCAACTACTTTTGAGCAATTAAAAGAACAGCTTAAATTTATCTCTGCTGAACAAGCCGAACACCACAATCAATGGACAACTTTTATTGAGGGAAAATTGCCCTATATTTATTTAAAGTTGGATACAGAAGCCACACTAAATCAACTGCGACAAGACTTACAAACCAGCTTTGCTGAGTTGAGTATCGCAGGAGAAGAAGCTATTGCTCGATTATTCAGACAACATCAAGAATATCAACGTCGCAAACAAGAGATTGAGCAGAATTTAGCTGGTGCTGGAGAAGCTCAACGTCGAGCATTAATGCGAGTAAATCATCAATTTGAATTTGAAAGACGTTTATTTGAAGATATTTTACCTCAATTTGAAGAACAGTATGGGCGTGAAGTTAGTGCAAAAGGTGAACAAGTTAAAGCGCGAATACGTGAAGCCTTTGTTGCCGATTCTGTGGCGGTACTTATTGCTCGTGTTTTGTTTCTTCGATTAATAGAAGATCTACAACTTACTAAAAAAAGACGATTAACAAATGGTGGTCCAAAAAATTGGGCTGACTTTGTAGATCATCTTACCGGAGATGCCCGTGCTTTGGTGAGGTTAATAGCTGAAGATGTGGGGCGTTTATATAAAGAACCCTTTGAACGTAATGTTTTTGATTGGCTTTATCAAACTAATGGCATCTTAGATCAGGCGTTGCAACGGTTAATTTTGCGGTTTAATGCCTACGATTTTTCAGGATTATCTGAGGAAATATTAGGTGATATTTATCAAGCCTTTTTACCTACAGCTAAACGAAAAAGATTAGGAGAGTTTTATACACCTACCTCAATTGTTGATTGGTTATTAGATCAAACTATTTTTAGTCATGATGAAGGTAAAATTCTTGATCCATCTTGTGGAAGCGGTTCATTTTTAGTACGTTATGTTCATCGTCGTCTGGAAGATATTAAAGCTAGAGGAATTGCTCAAGATGACGTTTTACAGGAACTACAAACCAATGTTTGGGGATTTGACCTAAATCCATTTGCTACTTTTATCAGTCACTTTCAATTAATGTGGGCAATGTTGCGGGTAAAACCGTCCTCAACTCCCCCAACTATTCATGTTTACAATTTGAATAGCTTACTTAAAGATGCCGATTTAATACCTTTTTTGGGCGATGGTTATCTTTCTCCTGGTTCTCAAGAAAGAGATACTGAACAGTGGAAATATATTATTGGTAATCCGCCTTATATCCGAGCCGAACGGGTAAAATATGGTGAAGAAATGAGAGGATTATGGCAACAAATTTGGGGACAAAATGCGGATACTGGTTTAGTTTTTCTCTATCGTGCTTTAACTGAATCACTACAAGATGGTGGTTTTTTGGGCATGGTGGTAAGCGGTGGTTATGCTAATTCTGAAGCTGCGGCTAAGGTTTGGAAATTACTTTATCCACGACAAGAAGCTGCTCTACGCAAAGTGGTTTGGTTAGAGTTTGTAGATAAGCCTATTTGGGATGTAGCGCGAGTACCGCTAATTTTAGTGATTGAAAAAACTCCGGCTCAAGAAGATGATCAAATTGAGTTATATGTTCCTTCTCAATGGCCGAGTGATGAAGCACCTGTTAAAATCAAATATGGCGATTTTTTTGATGCTAAAGTTAGCCCTAGAGTAACGGATATTGATCCAAGTAATCCATTAGCAGGAAGATGGGGAGATTATCTTTTACCGTTGCTTCATGCTGAAGATATACCAATTTTGAAGAAGTTATACCCTAATGGTAATGGTAGTAATATTGTTGAATTAAAGGAAGCAGTTGCACAACAAATTAGTCGTAGTAATCGCCCATTTTCTTGGACTTATGGGATTCAAAGAGGAGGGGTAGAAGTCACTCCAGAACCAACAGGAGATCAACCTATTCAAGTAATTGCTGGACGTAGTTTAGCCGTTGGTTGGCCTGGAGAACCTGCGGGATGGGTTGATTTAGAAGCAGTTAAAAATAGACCTAATGGTAAGTTGAGTTTATGGTCAGGAAATAATCCTTCGGAATTTATTGCTGTTCCAACTCTAGCCAAATCGCTATTTGCTTCTGTTGTCAAAAGTAATCAGGAAGTTGCTGCTGTAAATACAGTTCTCTTAGCTATTCCTAAAAAAGGTGGTGCTAAAGCAAAATCAATTTCAGCTTTTATTAATAGTAAACTTGCTAGGTTCTATTTTGCTGTTAGATTACGCAGCTCTGTTATTCAGGGTTATTATGCTACTCTATATCCTCGGAATTTAGATGCTTTGCCTTGGTTAAGAAACTTAGATGCTGCTATTGAACAGCGATTAGTAGACAGTTATAATCAACTATCTCAATTTGCAGCCATAGCTAAAAATAATCCTGATGAATGGTTGTTATCTCAGGTGGAAAATCGAATTGGAACTAAGCGATATAAATTGAGCGATCGCACTTTAAATATTAACTTCATCAACTGGTGTCCTGAAGATATCCAAGCTGAGGAATTAAGTTTAGATGGTAGTTTGCTAAAAACAGGTTTATTTTATCTTGATTTTTTAAATGCTGACTTAGCCGAACTGGTTTATAAACTCATCACGATTAATTCTGATGAAGATACATCTATTTCTGGCAGGTTAATTCAAAAATTAGTCATTCCTCAAGATTACTCTGAATTAATGCAAGAATATCGGCAAAGAGTTGTTGATTTTCAGCAAGTGGAAGCCGATTTTTTTAATGTATTAGCTGACATTGATGCAGCAGTTTATGAAATGTTTGGACTTACCGATGCAGAAAAAGCTCATATTGAAAATCGTCTTGCTAGTTTTCCATTAAATAAACTTCAGCCTCGTTATCCTTGGCAAACTGTTCGACCTAGACCAATTAAAGCTTATACAGAAGATAGATTTACATAAACCTCATCCATGACAAAATCATCATCAAGAAGATTAAATTTTATTTTTTCCCTAACAGGCGTTGAAATTGTTTTAAAGTTTGATACATATCTGGCAAACGGCTATAAATAGCAGATACTTTCAGATATAATTTGTGAGGCATTGCCGGAGAGCCAGAAACAATTTCTCCCGGTGCGACATCGCTGTGAATACCAGTTTGAGCCGAAGCGATCGCCCCATCCCCAATTTTTACCTGATTAGCAATTCCTGTTTGTCCCGCTAAAATCACCCGATTCCCGATTTTAACCCCACCGGCCATTCCCGCTTGGCCAGCGATCGCACAACCTGCACCAATTTGACATCCGTGACCTATCTGCACTAAGTTGTCAATTTTAGTATTCCTTCCTACTCTGGTTTCTCCCACTGCTGGACGGTCAATAGCAGTATTACAACCAACTTCTACACCATCTTCTAAAACGGTGCAACCAGATTGTTCCATTTTTAACCAACCTGTGCGGGTAGGGACAAAACCAAATCCTTCTGCACCAATCACAGCACCGCTATGGATTACACAATCTGCACCGATCCGAGTACGTTCATGGATTGTGCAGTTAGCGTGTAAAGTAGTGCGATCGCCAATTTTCGCATCTGGATAAATCACGACGTTGGGATGAATAATTGCACCATCACCAATTTCTACCCCTGATTCAATCACGACATGAGCGCCAATATACACATCATGACCAATTTTTGCTGTAGAAGCAATGACGGCACTGGGGTGAATTGTGGCTTGGGGACGATAAGGTTGATAAAAAAGAGCGATCGCTCTTGCAAATAATAGTCGTGGTTCAGGGGTAGCAATCCAAGCCAAACCATTCTCAGTAGCTAACATTTGCAATTTTTCATCACCGGGCAAAATTACCGCACTAGCAGCCGTTGAACTCAAAAAGGAAGCAAATTTTGCGCCTTCCACATAGCTGATATTACCACTAATGGCTTCATCTATCGCCGCTACCCCGGTAATTTCTGGGTTTTGGTCTGGTTGAAAGGTGAGACTGTTTTTAGTAGCTGCATCGCCAAATTGATCAAGGATTTCTCTAAATTTCATAATTTATCTGAGAAAAAATTCAATTTAAATCAAAGAGGAGATATCTATTTGTGTTTAGTCCATTCACCATTACTTAAATTTCTCAATGGAGGTAAATCGTTAGTTGCTTTTGCAAATACTTGAGTTTCTCCAAACACATCTTCAAGGCTTAATAAATGAACGTTTAACTCTGTCTTTAATAAGTTACTTTCAAAAGCTTGCTTTAACCGAGAACGAAAACCATCTGTATAACCCACACCGGCTAACATTATACCAATATTAGCTTCGTGAATTACAAGATTACCAACAAATTCTGCTGCAAAAGACGCATCTAATATCTTCTGGGATAATTTAGATTGAAAATAGATAATATCATTATTTAATTTTCCATAACCATCTATTCCTCCATCACTTCCAGATTTTCCTGGTGTTAAACCAAGATAAGCAGCAAATCTTCTACCTAAATCTTGTTTGATATTTTCCCTAGAAAAAATAATTCCATTTATTAAAGCGTTAATTTCTAAATAATCCATCTTTCTTTTATTCTTTAGCTGTTTTAACTTCCTCAATCAACTGTTTATAAAGTAAATTAATCCCTGTAAATAAACATTGATTGATTTTATCTTTCATGTTTAATTCTTCAATTTTACTAGATGTTTCCGGTGATAGCTTGATTTTTCCATACAGTCTATCACGGTCTTTTGGGGATATTTTGCCATTTAAATCAATTTGCTGTGATTCAGCTTCATATTTTCTTGATTCATCATTTATGATCTTTTCGGTTTTTTCTTTATCGTTAGAAAAATGGAAATGAACATAACTAATTGCTGATTCTAAAAATAGCTCTTTAGATAATGTCAGAATAGAAATTAGCTGCTGAATTTTAATTAATTCTGAATCTGTGAATCTCAATTCTATGGATTCTTTCTTTTTAACATCTTCTTCTAATTTTTCCGTTCCATCATCAATAGCTTTCTGAGCTATATAATCTTCAGGCATCATCTATCTCCTTTATTGTTCTGATAATAAATCAGCGAAATAATCGTATAAAAAATCTAAACCTTCATAATCCCAAATATATTTCCTATCTTGGTAAATGGCAGTTTGCATTTGATCTTGATAATCATCCATTTCTGGAGCAATTCTACATCGGTTAGGTTTATCATGATCGGCTAATCTTGAAACAACTTCCCCTATAGAATCCTGGGATATCCCCAAAGGTACAATAATTACTTGTGGATCACAACCTATTTTATTCTCCAGTTGAGAAATGACTCTTAATGTTCTGGGGAGATTACGCAGTGCTTTTATTTTTTGAGATTTATTAACTGGTACTAAAATCAAGTTAGGATCATTACCTACAATTGTTTGGACGGTACTTTTCAAAGGACTATCAATATCTAACACAATATGATCATATTGCCCTTTTTGTACATCTTTTGTAATTGATTCTCTTCTTTCGTTATAAATTACTGTAATGTTGTCATTTTTTTCCAAGTCGTTGGCTTTTTGTGGAAGTCGACCAGTATGAAATCGCCAGAAATCTGCCTGATCATCACAATCTACCAAGAGTGTGCTTTCAAACCTATTGCCTAGAACACCTGCAACATGAACAGCAATTGTAGTTTTGCCTACACCACCATCATTATGAGTACATAGAATAATCAAATCCAACCTCTCTAATATTTTCAGTATTAAATTGACAATATAAACAATACCACAATCTCGGTAAAAACTATAAATAAGTACCTGGGAAAAACAACCAGAGGATTATTCCTGTTACCAGAACACAAACAATACCCGTTAAACCTGCGAGGGGTTTTTTATTCTTACCCGTAACCCATTCAGAGACTTGGCCAGTGTAGGTAATTAATTCGGCTGTATCTATAGTAGCGATCGCCCACACCCAACCTGCATGAAGTCCCCAAGCTATCCCTAAATTACCACCATCAACCAGTCTAGCTAATACCAAAACCATTCCCATCAACCATAATCCTGGGATTTGGGGTGCGGTTTCTCGTTGTTCCCAAACTAAATGTAGTACGGCAAAAATCAAACTAGAAATCATTGCAGCTAACCAAATCGGGTAATCTTTTTCTAAATTAGTCAACAAGAAACCCCGAAAAATTAACTCTTCTATCCCACCTACAAATAATGCTACTAATGAAATCGGTAACAAAATGGGTAATATTGACTTGATATTTGATTTTTCTAAGTAGCACCAACCTAGATTAAACTGCCCAATAAATACTACCACTAAACCCAACACACCCAAACCAAAACCCAACAGCAAAGAACCGAAAATCGAAAAATCTGCAATTAAGCCATAATCAGCAAATGATCCCAACCCTAGCCAATTTATCCCCCAAAGCACCAGGGGAACTAATAGATATAGAGATACCAATAAAGGTATTTTTTGCTCTGGTTGTAAAGGTTTGTTGAGGCGTAAATTTAGAGTCATTGCCATAATAGCTGCTAAGGGCAACCAACATCCTATCCACACAATAAAAAAAGCCATGACAAAAACCACTACTGGGGAATTTTGCAAAAATTCCAGTAATGTCTTCGCTGATGGCTCTAACACTTCGATCAAAACAGACGAAAAAAACACGATAGACTTCCGTTCCAAAAAGACTGATTACTTATTGATCAAGACTTTATCAAACTTAGTCCACTTTGCAACGGGTCTAATCGTATTTTTAGACATAAATTTCCACATCAGATACTTCCAGTAGAGACATTCCATGGAACGTCTCCACTTTTTCGGAAATGTATCTTAGATAAATTTACTCTTCATCATCTTCCATATCTTCTTCGTCGTCGATATCTTCATCATCGATATCTGGCTCACTTAACTTTTTATCACTTTCACCAAGCTGAATCAGGTGAATGTGTTTGTAACCTAAACGGATTTCAAATTCATCACCAGCTTTTAAACCCATTGCCTTAGTGTAGGTAGCACCAATGACAATCTGACCATTTTGATGAACACTAACCCGATATGTCGGTTCGCGTCCACGTCCATCTTTTGGTGCTTCTGGACTCAGAGGAATACCTCTAGCTGAAAGCAACGCATCATAAAAATCTGTCAGATTTACACGCACCTGACTATTTTTTGTAACAGTGTAATAACCACACTGTTTTGCTCTTTCTCGACGTGGTAGGTTGGAAAGTTCTTTTACTTTAGAAAGTAGGGCTTTTCCAGTTAGCGGGGCGGTTGCAGTTTCAGTCATTACGCTCAAAATTTCCTTAATCTATTGCAGGTGATCAACAAAGTTGTTTGATTCCAGTATTGGCTTCTTAGCCATTGTATAGAGCTACTGAAAACTCTAGAGTGAAGGGTGAATTACTGCTGATATGCAGACCAATTACCTCTACTATGGCTATCCACAATAAATTTAGAGGTCTTGGTGATCACAAACATTAATTTCCGTGATTTTACGGCATTTTTAACCATTATTCGCCATCAGAATTATTTTTTTTTCTTGATGGCGCTACTGTAGCAGTGTGATTTTAATCCACTTTTACAAGTTAGGTCTGGTCTACTACAAACAAGTTGTAGAGCCAATCAATAGCAGGTTCTCCACTTTTGGTGCTTACCTTTCTTGCTTTGATTTGTAGGGTTGTCCCTACTTTTCATCTCAAGGTGAGGATAGCATAGCATTTGCATAAGGTCTTACAGACATTCACCCTTTTGTCTTGCCAGTAGGGACATCAAATGTTCTGTCTCTACACTATGAATAAACAAAGCAGCATTTGTCGCGCTTGTGCGGCGATTCAGACTGGTTTTGTTAGTTCATAATTTTATATTAAATACTATCATGGACTAATAATAGCAAAATATTTGTTTAATTTTAAATTCAATTTGTAATTATTTTTTTCTTTATCCCTAAATTTGGCTAGGGAAAACCAGGGGATATTTTTCTCTGGCTTTATGCTGTGGTGAGTGTGGTGTCGAGACATTTATAAAAATTTATCTAATTGAGGTGAACAATTTTGAGGGAGTGAGTTAAATTAAGAGTTTTCTAGGTTGAGAGGAGACAAAAAGCCGTAAGAATATTTGTCCTTGTTTACTACCACAAGGTACAAAGCTAGAGAGAGTGTTCTCCAGGTCTGTCTGGGGAAAGAATCAATTTACCACATCTACCCACTACTTGATAGTCAAAGGATTTTAAATTTTCGACTGAGGTGTGAGCTTTTAGTGGAGGGATTCTGGATTGAACCCAAAAATAACTCTGGGGGTTTATACCATCAAGGAATTATTGATCACTAGGATATCTTGATCATCTGCTCTAAGACTTCTATATAATAAGGGGGTTGAGGGAACTAGAAACTGGTAAAACAACAGTAATTAGGACTTGCTAAAAAAGTCTTTTGGTTAGGGCTAGGAGTCAGGAGTCAGGAGTCAGGAGTCAGGAGGAAGAATTAGAAGAATAGTCGTGAATCTGATCAACTGATAGGTTTTTGGTAGTTTTAACGCTTATTTCTTGTATCTAATTCACTTTTTTAACCTTCAAACTCTTGATATATCTCAGTTTTTGCTTTATTAGGCAAGCCCTAATTAACCCTTTACCGTTCCCCATGCGCCAAAAAATGATTATTTTGGCATCACCAACAGGCTAAGAGACAAAATTATAAGATTAAGGTGGTAATAATGGAAGTTATTTTTAAAATAAATAGACAACAACAAAATTCTGTCCCTATTATTAAAACTTATCTGTTGCAGGTAGAACCAGGGAATACAATTTTAGATTGTCTCAATCAGATTAAGTGGGAACAAGATGGGACTTTAGCATTTCGCAAAAATTGCCGCAATACGATTTGTGGTAGTTGTGCAATGCGAATCAATGGACGTTCGGCTTTAGCCTGTAAGGAAAATGTTGGCAGTGAAGTTGCTAGATTACAACAAATATCATCATTCTTGACTAAAGACAATCAGATTCCCGAAATTACTGTAGCTCCCATGGGGAATATGCCTGTAATTAAAGATTTAGTTGTGGATATGAGCAGTTTTTGGAATAACTTAGAGGCAGTTACTCCTTATGTGAGTACAGCAGGACGACAAGTTCCAGAAAGGGAATTTTTGCAAACACCTGAAGAGCGATCGCTCCTTGACCAAACTGGTAATTGTATTATGTGTGGTGCGTGTTATTCAGAATGTAACGCTCGTGAAGTCAATCCAAATTTTGTTGGTCCCCATGCTTTAGCCAAAGCCTATCGGATGGTAGCAGATTCCCGCGATCGCGATACAGAAACCCGTCTAGAAAACTATAATCAAGATACTAAAGGGGTTTGGGGTTGTACCCGTTGTCTTTATTGCGATACAGTTTGTCCCATGGAAGTAGCACCATTAGAGCAAATTACCAAAATTAAACAAGAAATACTCGATCGCAAACAAGCCAGCGATAGCCGCACCATCCGTCACCGCAAAGTATTGATAGATTTAGTCAAAGCAGGTGGTTGGATTGATGAACGCCAATTTGGTGTCCAAGTAGTTGGTAATTATTTTCGTGACCTGAAAGGATTACTGAGTCTTGCACCGTTAGGGTTACGGATGCTCCTTCGGGGTAAATTCCCCCTCTCCTTTGAACCCTCAGAAGGGACTCAAGAAGTGCGATCGCTCATCGAATCCATCCAAAAAACTGAGTAATTTTCTCCCTGCCCCCTGCCCCCTGCCTACTTAGGATCTTGGGGAATATTCAACCTTTGACCAAAACGGTCATAGATCAAAATATCCCACTGTCCATTATTGGTATACTCAAAAGCAATCCGACTACCATCAGCACTAATAGTTGGATTGCGAACTTCCGCTTGGAGATCACCAGTTAAATTCCGTGATTGACGAGTATCGCGATCATATAAGAAAACAGCAGAGCGACCTTGACGACTAGCTACAAAAACCACAAATCGACCATTTTCTGATGCAGAGGGATGAGTAGCGATCGCATCAAACGCATTTAAACCCGGTAAATCCACTAGATTACGAGTCAGCGTATCAAACATATAGACATCTTGACTACCCCGACGGTCAGTATTAAACACAATATATCTGCCAGAAATTTGGGGATTTAAATCTGAAGCCAGACTATTTAAACTACGTCCTCCCCCATCAAAGGGATAATTTAACAACCGGGGATAGCCAAAACATCCAGTTAACAAACTAGAACATAAAAATAAAATAATTGATAACTTGTAACTCCTAATTCTCCCCATCTCACCCACTTTTCTTATTGCGGTAGATTCACACTTGCACCATTAGGAATATCTAACTCAACCGTTGGACCGCGATCTAAAACTTCAATATCCCACCGTCCCCGACCAGCAGATTCAAAAACCACATAACGCCCATCAGGACTAATACTAGGACTTTTGAGCCAACCGCGATAAGTAGGTGTAATAATTTGTGACTTTTGATTAGCGCGATCGTAAAGTCCTACCACCATTCTACCTTGGTCGCTAGTCATATAACAAACATAACGCCCCGTATAACTCAGGCTTGGACTTTCCGCAACAGTGTCTCGACGATTTAAACCCGGTGTCGCAATAAAACTTTGATTTTCTAAATCATACAGCAACAACTGCTGATTACCATTACGATTAGATACAAACGCCAATAACCGACCATTGCCACTCAAAGCAGGTTGCTCCTCAGTGTAGCGAGTATTGAGAGCATTGCTCCCCAAAATTACATCACCAGCACCGCAAGATATCAGCAACCCTGTTAACCCAAAAACCAGGCTCCAACGAATAGATGTTTGGAGCCAGAATGCAAGCCTAAATACTTTCACCTCAAAAATTTTCCGTCGTCTTTAAGACCAGCACCCCAAATACTTTAAATATCCTCATCAAAATCAGTCGAATTATCAGGCGCATCATTTGGTTTTTCGATTGGGTTATATGGTACATAATCAGTAGGAATCGCCTCATCATCATCCCGTTCACGGGGAGAAAAATTAGCAGGTGGACGACGCTTTCTCACCCTGGGAGTAACATCTTCCTCACGAGTTTCTGAGCGCTGGGGTCGGTTATTACTGCGACGTGGCGGTTTTCTGGCTTCCTGCTCCGAATCTTCCCAACTATCTACCTCCCTAGAAACAGAACCCCAATTTTCATCTTCATAACTCTGAGTTGGACGACTCGCTGGCCTTTCAGAAGTGGGACGACGCTTTCTTTGACTTGTTTCTGGTTTTGTCCTACTATTTCGGCGTTCTGAACTACGAGGGGGTTGTTCCTCATAATCATCATTACGAGTTAAACGTTGATCTCTAGTACCGCGAATCCTAGGCCGTGGAGGACGTTCTTCCTCCTCATATTCATAGGGTAGTGGTTCTAAATCAGCATCCATCTCAGCTTGATAATTGCGGCGTTCAGAGTAAGAATACTTTCTGCTCACCTCTCGCTCATCATCCACAATCGGAGTATTCCGCTTCGCTTGTTGAGTCGCAATACCCCGTAGACGAATACTTTCAAAAGCAAAATATACAGTAGTACCAACCAACAACAACTGACCAAATTGCAGAATTGGGTCTAACCGCCATCCTTGGAAAATCAAAATAAAGCCACACAGCAAACCCACTGCCGCAAAAAATATATCTTGATCCCTTGACAATTCAGGACGCACAGTGCGAAGAAAATACAGTGCTGCCCCAGCCACAGCCAAGAAGATTCCTAGAATACTGGCTGAGTTCGCTCCAAAATTTACCTGAGCCAAAACACTGGCTGAGTTCAGCCCGAAATTTACCATTGCTATTTTCCCAATATCAAATCTATGTTAGCGAGTTACAATTAATTTCTCTACTTTAGCCTATCAACATAATATATTCAGGCTGCAAAGCATCTGATCAACAAGCTCTCAAGCCGTTCACCGACTTCCAAATAAAAAACACTCAACCACCTAACGCAAAAAATCTCTCAAACTCTCATTCCTCCGTGTCCTCTGTGTCTCTGTGGTTCGTTTATAGCATTTCCTAGTCCTTTGGTAAAATTGCGAAAAACCTTACCTGTGGTAGGGGTTTAGCACTGCTAAACCCCTATTTTATCAGGTCAAACAATTAAGCATTTTGGAAAAAGTTAATTTTTTAACCGTTTTGAAGATAGGAAAGGGAGAGACAAGTCAAAAATCCAAAAATTAAAACTTCTGCCTCCTGCCCCTTATTTGCTTAAAAACGTTGAATTTTATCCTTTTGGCTAATGAAAATTAGACCAACTGTTGCGGGGATAACCACAATAGCAGTACCCCAAACAAGACTCCAAAGAAAATTTGCTAAAGAGGGTGTCATAGTTCTCAACCTTTTTTTACACAATCCATTTTAATTTTATTTTAATCGTGCATCGCTTTCTTGAGAAGTTATTCAAGATCAGATATCACGAAAGATAGCAAACAAGCGCATCACCTTACTGGTAATTTACGTTACTAGACTCAGTAGCGATCGCTTTTCCTTTACCATAAGCGGTCTAAAGGTACTGGTTATACCGGCTGGTGGGTTCAATGACAAGCCTCAAATAGCGTAAAATCGTTCCCGAATAGGTAGGGGTTGCTGAAAAAGTTATCTGTGAGGGAAGGGAACAGGGAACAGGGAACAGGGAACAGTTTTAGCTATCTTGATATCCTCAATTTCCTAGATCCGACAAGGAAAAATGCAACCGTTTTGAGACACTATTAGCCAAAACTTTGCACCTTTTTGTGACAAAAATCATCGAAACCCTTATTAATAAACGGGTTTAGATTTATTCAGCAAGCCCTAGGTAGTCTGCGCCCATTTATTGAGCGGATACGGCAAAAATGATTTAATTACTCCCTTCCCACAATAAGATTACCTATCTTCTTCTCTTCTTTCTTCCTGCCTTCGTGGTTTATTCAATCGGTATTTTTTGGGTGGGAAGGGAGTAAGTAATTCAATATAAATTAATGCAATCTATCTGCTACACTTTAGTATGTAGATTTGGGTATTGCATTTTAATGACCAATAATTTTAAGATTTGGGGAAATCGTATCAATTTCAAATGTCTTTCCCCTGTTCTGGCTGCATCTCTAGTCATGTTGTTCACTGATTCTGCTTCGGCTTTATCTATGACTTTTACAGATAGTCTGCCGGCCAGTCCACTAAATTTTTCTAACAATAATCTAACGCTAAGTAAATTTGACCCAAGCTTGGGAACTTTAACTAGTTTCGATCTTACTTTTTCTTCTAATACACAAGGTGTCATTAGATTCGAGAGTCTAGAGGCAAGCCCTGCAATCGTAATATTTAACCTTGCAGCTATTAGTACCTTAGATACTTCTATCTTTGGTATTCCTGATGTAGTGTTAAATCCATCTCAATCATCTTACTATAATGTTAGCAACTTTGACGGAATACTAGACTTTAGTGGTACGTCTGGTAGCACTGTGAACGGACTTACAGCTCCGAGCAGTATTTCTTTATCCGGCTTAACTACAAACTTACCAGCCATAACTGGGGTAGGGAGTTACAATTTAACTTTTTCTTCGATAAGTTCATCGTCGTTCACAGGTGCTGCAAATCTACTTTCTCAGATTCAGCAATCTGCTGACGGTAACGTTTCTATTACCTATAACTACGATCCCATAGCAGTTCCTTTCGAGTTTAACTCCGGGTTAGGTCTGTCTGTTTTAGCTGGGCTGTTTGTTGGTAAAAAAGTTCTTAAGAGAACTCCACAAAAAAGATGATCCAATTTCACCAAATCAAAGCGACTTTTCTTCCCCCTGCTCCCTGCCCCCCTGCCGTCACAACGACGGGATATTTTTTTAGTTGGAAGTCTCTAAGAGAATCAAGTCCAAGTGAAAATTATGAGGTAAGTTAATAACTTGTAACGTACCCTTTTTGGCTCATTTTTGGGACATTATATTCAGTATACAAACCGATTTAGTGAGGAACTCTGACAAATCGACCTGTACGATGACCTATAGATAGTGCGATAACGAGGCACTCCGTAAGAATAACACTATCTAGGGCTTTTTCACTCTAAAATTTGACGTTACAAATATTTTCATATCATAGATATTCGCTTCAAAGCAACACAATATTTTGATATTTTTCATTTACCTCCCATATCATCTGGAAATTCTAATTTAATCCCAGCACCCCAATCAACTCAGTACACGCCTATACCTTTCTTCCCTGTTCCCTACCTTTGCTCATAAATAAAGGTTTTCTGTTGTCGGAGAAAATCCCAGCATTTAGTTAAAATTAAAGAGATATTGCTTTACAAAGCTTAAAATATTCTTCACAGATAGTAGCTCAAAACCATGACTGGTGTTAACCTGACCTCTTGGATTCTCGGACCCATTTTGGGACTGATGACATTTTTATTTATTTTCCGCATCATTCTTACTTGGTATCCACAAGTGAATCTCAACCGGATGCCCTTTAATCTAATTGCTTGGCCAACAGAACCCTTTTTAGTCCCATTGCGAAAACTAATACAACCCATTGGGGGAGTAGATATCACCCCCATTATTTGGGTCGGTATCATCAGTTTAATCCGAGAAATTTTACTCGGTCAGCAAGGATTACTGACCATGTTATCTCGTCATGTTTGATAGGTGATTGGTGATTGGTGATAGGTGATAGGTGATTGGTGATAGGTGATTGGTGATTGGTGATTGGTGATTGGTGATTGGTGATAGGTAATAAATTAATTATTCCTCCCCTGCCTCCCCTGCCTCCCCTGCCCCCTGCCCCCTGCCTCCCCTGCCCCCTGCCCCCTGCCCCCTCTACTGCCCTAAATTATTCATCTCCTGGACAAAACTGGTATAAACATTACCCTGCAAAAATTGTGGATTTTCCATAATTTTTTGATGAAATCCGATAGTCGTGGGTAAACCAGTAACAGCACACTCCCGTAAGGCGCGTTTCATTCGACTAATAGCCGTAGCGCGGTCAGGACCCCAAACTATCAACTTACCAATCAAAGAGTCATAATATGGGGGAATTTGGTAATCTGTGTAAACATGAGAATCAATCCGCACACCTGGACCTCCGGGGGGGAGATAACCGCTAATTTTGCCTGGGGCTGGACGAAAATCATGATCTGGATCTTCGGCGTTAATGCGGCATTCAATAGCATGACCACGCAAAACAACCTGTTCCTGAGTCAGTTTCAATCTTTCACCCTGGGCAATACGGATTTGTTCAGTCACCAAATCAATCCCGGTAATCATCTCCGTAACTGGATGCTCAACTTGAATCCGGGTGTTCATTTCCATGAAGTAGAATTTGCCGAATTTGTCAAGTAGAAATTCAATTGTCCCAGCGCCAGTATAGTTGATGAATTGGGCAGCTTTAACGGCTGCTTCTCCCATTTTCTCCCGCAGGTCTGAGTCAAGGGCTGGACTGGGGGCTTCTTCTAGGAGTTTTTGATTGCGACGCTGAATTGAACAATCTCTTTCTCCTAAATGGATCACATTACCGTAGTTATCCGCCAAAATTTGAAATTCAATGTGACGGGGACGCTCGATAAACTTTTCTATATAAACGCCGGAGTTACCGAAAGCTGCTCCTGCTTCCCCTTGGGCTGCTAGAAAAAGTTTCACAAATTCGTCTTCAGAACGGACAAGCCGCATACCTCTACCACCACCCCCGGCCGTGGCTTTGATCATTAAAGGATAGCCCATATCTTTAGCGATCGCTAATCCTTCTTCCTCCGATTCCACCAATCCATCACTACCAGGAACAGTTGGTACTCCTGCTTTTTGCATTGTCTCTTTGGCTGTAGCCTTATCCCCCATTTTCCGAATCGACTCCGGGCTAGGGCCAATAAAAGCGATATGATGATCAGCACAAATTTCCGCAAATCTGGCATTTTCCGCCAAAAAGCCATAACCAGGATGAATGGCCGTAGCATTTCGCGTCAAAGCCGCCGCAATAATATTGGGGATATTCAAGTAACTTTTACTACTGGCAGGTTCACCAATGCAAACCGCCTCATCTGCCAGTTGAACATGGAGGGCGTTCCGGTCAACGGTAGAATGAACAGCTACCGTCGCAATTCCCATTTCTTCACAAGCCCGGAGAATACGAAGAGCGATTTCTCCCCGATTAGCAATTAATATTTTATCAAACTTCATTTTCTAGCTTCGATATTAGTACCTGTAGATTGACATTTTCTCCCATCCCATCGACATAAAGCTGTCTCTTTAATGCAAATTCTGATAAAAAATCCCCAACTCAATTGCTCCCATACCCTTCTTTTAGTTACTTTACTGCTTTTAATATCATTTGTCCGGCAATCAAATTACCATCAGCTTGATATCCGCACTCAGAAATTTTCTCAAAAATTTGCAAAATATTGCACCTTATTTATTTTTTATGCTATATTCTGAATCTAGGCAACCTGTGCGGATGTGGCGGAATTGGTATACGCGCACGCTTGAGGTGCGTGTGGCTTTGCCTTGCGAGTTCGAGTCTCGCCATCCGCATTATTTAAAAAGCTGTGATCGGCAGTTAAAATGCTGGTCATTGCTTTTTTAAAACTTTCAACTATTTAAATATTCTTAGAGTTATTTCCCGCACGATATATATCTCACGTAAAGGCGCAAAGGAAGAAATTTTTGGTCTAAAAATCTCAACTATTTGGGGTATAGCCATGGACAGGGTGGTTAGGACATCAAGTAATAATCAAACTCCTACGACAACAGGGCTTTACTCCTGACTCCTGACTCCTGACTCCTGACTCTTGACTCTTGACTCTTGACTCCTGACTCCTGACTCCTGACTCCTGACTCCTGCTATATATGGTTTTTTGTGCTTTGATAGAGATAGATAAATTTTTATGAAGAAAGTTGACCAAAACTGTTAAGCCGATAAACAATTTAACCAGTCCAACCGTTTGGCATCGCCTCAATCCCATTTGGAAAGGTGATGAAGGAGTGATTCAACAAGGTTTACCCCACACCCAGTTAGCACCCGCTTGGCAATTGCTACTTTTAGGAGATGGTTCTCCTACAAGGCATTTACAGTTGCTAACCGGTGAACCAACGGAAGTGGATATAATTGATATGTCTTTGATTGATATGGATGGAGATGATGCTCCTCAATTAATTGAAGCTATTCCGGGTCCAAGGCTACGGAGACAGGTATGGCTGCGTACTCCCTCCGGTCAAAGGTTAGCTTATGCTACCTCATGGTGGGAAGCTAGTCATGTAGATGAGTATTTACAAAACCGTTCATTACCAATTTGGGCGAGTTTGGCTCGTTTGCGAACTGAGTTGTATAGAGATGTGCAAGGAATTTATTATGGTTATTCTTCGGCTTTAGAGTCGGGCTTTAATGAAGTAGGCCCTTTTTGGGGTCGCCATTATTTATTTTGGCATCATGGGCAACCCCTAACTTTAATTTATGAGGTGTTTTCGCCTTATTTAACTAAATATTTAGGGGCTATGCAGATGATTAACCATTATAAGGTGTAATGTATAAGTTTTAATAATGACGCTGCCTACTGTATCTAGTCGAAGAAATCGAAGAAAGAAGAAACCGTCTTTGGTGTTGACTCTCTCGGCTGCTGGGTTGTTAATTGGTGGTGGAATAGCAGCATATTGGCTATTTACCCAAGGACAGCCATTGTCTAGAGATTTACCTATAGGGGCGAATATTATTCCTGATGATGCCTTGTTTGCGGTGTCCTTGACAACTGATCATCAACAATGGCAAAAGTTACGGGAATTTGGTACACTAGAAGCTCAAAGAGAACTGGATAAAAATTTAGTGATATGGCGAGAACGTCTTTTCACTAATAATGGTTATGATTTCCAAAAGGATGTGAAACCTTGGGTTGGTGATGGGGTGACGATCGCCATGTTATCACCAAGGGGAGATGGTAATCAAGAATCCCTGGTGATGGTGCTACCGATCAAAAATCTGGAAGTGGCTGAGAAGATTTTGAGCGAATCAAAGCCTGGTAATTGGGTTGAACGCAGTTATCAGGGGTTTGTGATTAAAGAAATTCAGAAGTCAGGGAAAATTTTTTCAGTGGCTTTATTAGATCAGCGTTTTTTGGTGATTAGTGATAATTCTACAACAATCGAGAGAGCGATCGCTGCCTATAAAAATAAGACATCTTTAGCACAATTAGCAAGTTTTAAACATAATTTCCCTAAAATTGCCAGTTATCAATCTTTTGCTCAATTTTATCTGAATGTACCTACGGCAGCTAAAATAGCGCAGGGTTTTCCTAATCGGCGTTTACCTGCTCAGGTTTTAACTCAACTTCAAAATAATCAAGGTTTAGCCGGTACTGTCACCCTAGAACCCCAAGGAATGCGTTTTAAGGGAATTTCGTGGTTAAATCCCCAAAGTCAGAGGCTCTTGGCTGTAGAAAACAACGCTGGAGGGATGAAAAATCGTCTACCAGGGGAAACTTTAATGATGCTTTCTGGTAGTAATTTGCAACGGTGGTGGGGTGACTATGTTTCTACATCTGAGGGTAATCCTTTATCACCAATTACACCCAAAGAAGTCCGCGAGGGGGTAAAATCGCTGACGAGTTTGGATTTAGAGCGAGATTTATTGAGTTGGTTACAAGGGGAATTTGCTTTGGCTGTGATTCCCAAAACCCCGAAAAATGCGTTAGGAGAAAATTTTCAGGCGGGTTTAGTATTTATGTCTAAAATAAGTCAGCGTCAAGCTGCGGAAACTGCTCTACAAAAGTTAGATGAGGTGATGAAAAATCAATACCAATTTCAAATTCAACCAGAAACAGTTGCAGGTAAACCTGTAGTTAACTGGATTTCACCTTTTGGAGCTTTAACAGCTACTCATGGCTGGTTAGATGATAATATAGTTTTTTTAGTTGTGGGCGCTCCCATTAGTGATAAAATTCTTTCTCGACCCAATAACCCGTTAGTTAACACCCCCTCTTTTCAACAAACAGTGATCACAGAATTAAATCCACCTAATGGTCAGTTTTTCTTAGATGTGGAGCAGACTGTTAAAAGTTTTATTCCTAATAATTTACCTGGTAATCAACAAACTTTTCTCCAATCAATACGCACAATTGGAGTCACAACTGCAATCAACGATAGTCGTAGTCAACGTTATGATGTTTTTTTATCTTTTAAAAAGGTAGATAAGTAGATTATTTATTAACTAAATTACGATGAGTGATTCAGTAAACATAGTGATTTGGGTAAATTCTGCCAAAGAAGAACTTTTGGAATTTCCTGAAGATGTAATTGATGAAGTTGGGTATGTTCTCTATAGAGTCCAAACTAATCAAACTCATCCTAAAATAAAGCCATTAAAAGGATTTAATGGAGTTTTTGAAATTCGCAGTAATTATCAAACCGACACTTACCGCACTATTTATGCTATAAAAATAGATGATGCTGTGTATGTTCTCCATGCTTTTAAGAAAAAATCCCCCAAAGGTATTAAAACACCTAAACAAACTATTGATCTAATTCAGCAGAGGTTACAAACAGCAATCCAAATTTCACAAATTAGACAATCATGAGATAAATATTATGTTAGATTATACAATCAGTTCTGGCAATATCTTTGAAGCTTTAGGATTTGCTAATGCAGAAGAAAAATTAGCCAAAGTTAAATTAGCTTCCTTGATTGCTGATATTTTAGAACAACAGCAAATTACACCGCAACAAGCTGGACAGATTTTAGGTTTAGAAATTGAGAAAGTAAATAATTTAAGCAACGGTATTCTGAAAGAATTTACAATTGAGAATTTATTAAATTATTTAATCAAATTAGGTCAAAATGTAGAGATAATGGTAACAAATCAACAACAAGATAAATCTCAACCTAAAATTAATGTTGTTTATCAGAAAATTGCCTAATCACAGTTGATACTAAAAGCCTTGATCATAAGTTTAACAACAGTGAAGATATGGCAGAGTTTTTAGACTTATATCAAGCACATCATCTAGGGTATGCAGAAAAAAGAGAGTTAATACAGCACTTTGCTGTTTGAATAATAGAAGGCATGAAACCCAGAAAAGTTATATGAACTGGAATAACCGCCGCAAAGCAGATTAGGATGAAAACAGTCAGAACTGATATTTTTGAAGTGTCCGCTAGGGAGAATAAATTATGAATCTGGTTGTACTCCAGAACTGGCTAGATAATGCTTCCTTTGCCGTTTTATTCTGCACCATGCTGGTGTATTGGGTGGGGGTAGCTTTTCCGAACTTATCGGTGACTGCTGCTTTGGGGACGGCTGGAATGGCGATCGCTAATTTGTGTATTGCTACTCTACTGGGAGCAAGATGGATAGAAGGTGGTTATTTTCCCCTCAGTAATCTCTATGAGTCTCTGTTCTTCTTGACTTGGGGTATCACTGCTGTTCATCTATTGGCAGAATACAATAGTCGCAGTCGGTTGGTAGGCGCTGTTACCTCACCTGTGGCCATGGCGATCGCTGCCTTTGCTACTCTAACTCTACCATCAACAATGCAATTGTCCGAACCCTTAGTACCTGCCCTCAAATCCAATTGGCTGATGATGCACGTCAGTGTTATGATGTTGAGCTATTCGGCTTTGATGGTGGGTGCATTATTAGCGATCGCCTTTTTAATTGTCACACGAGGCCAAAATATCCAACTACAAGGTAGTTCCGTTGGTACAGGTGGCTATCGCAGCAATGGTTACAAACTTCACAAAGCCGGGGAATTAGTTACTCAATTCTCTACACCCAATGTAGAAAATAATGGCTTTACTCGCTTGGAAAGCAGTAACAATGGCAATGGTACCGCCGTTTTAAATTTAGTAACCGTTCCTGAAACACCAACTCAAACAGCTACTAATACCCTCTCACCCCAACGCCTCAGTCTAGCTGAAACCCTCGACAACATCAGCTATCGTGTCATTGGTTTGGGTTTTCCCCTCCTGACCATTGGCATTATCGCCGGTGGAGTTTGGGCAAACGAAGCCTGGGGTTCTTACTGGAGTTGGGATCCAAAGGAAACCTGGGCTTTAATCACTTGGTTGGTCTTTGCAGCCTATCTCCATTCTAGAATTACTCGTGGTTGGCAAGGTAAAAAACCCGCAATTTTAGCCGCCACCGGTTTTGTTGTCGTCTGGATTTGCTATCTTGGTGTAAATCTTTTAGGTAAAGGTTTGCATTCCTACGGTTGGTTTTTGTAGCGATATTCACCAGGAATCCAGTTCCCCTCCCCGCTTGCGGAGAGGTGCTAGGGGTGGGATGTTTTGGAGTAAGCAATATCTTACAATCACTTTATCTTCTCAGTTACATTCCTACGGTTGGTTTTTGTAGAGATATTCACTGGAAATCCAGTTCCCCTCCTCGCTTGCGGGGAGGGGCTAGGGGTGGGGTGTTTTAGAGTAAGTCACATCTTTCAATCACTTTATCTTTTCATCTGTTATATTATTTTGAATTTTAAATTTTCAATTGTTTATGTATTCAACTGCCAATTTTATTACTCCATCATCTCCCCAAGAACCTCAACGCGCTCCCATTGGAGTATTTGACAGTGGTGTTGGTGGGCTAACCGTACTACAACAAATTTATAAACAACTTCCCCAAGAATCTATTATTTATTTTGGTGATACGGCTCGTCTTCCCTATGGTATTCGTTCTCAAGCTGAAATTTTACAGTTCGTGCGGGATATTTTGAATTGGATGCAGCAGCAACAGGTAAAAATGGTAATCATGGCCTGCAACACCAGTTCTGCTCTCGCTTTAGAAATTGTCCGTTCAGAATATAATTTTCCCATCCTGGGGGTAATTTTACCAGGAGCAAAGGCCGCCACACAACAAGGTAAACGCATTGGTGTGATCGCTACCCCAGCGACAGCTAAAAGCAATGCCTATCGACAAGCTATAATTGAGATTAAACCTGATGCCCAAGTTTGGCAAGTCAGTTGCCCAGAGTTTGTACCACTAATCGAACAAAATCGCATCCACGACCCCTACACAACCGAAGTAGCCAAAGCCTATCTAGAACCTCTACTCCAGCAAGAAATTGACACCTTGGTTTATGGCTGTACCCATTATCCCCATTTAGCGCCAATATTGCGATCGCTCCTCCCTTCATACATCAAGCTAGTTGATCCTGCCGTACACGTTGTTATAGCCTGTTCCCAAGAATTAGACCTCTTAGGCATCAAAAATACCCACCCCCCACTACCTACACATTTCGCCGTTAGCGGTTGTCCTGAACAATTTGCTCAGTCTGGATTACAGTTTTTGGGTTATACTCCTATGGTCAAGCAAATATCTTTTCTTGAGTCTCCAATCGCCTAACTCATAAGTTTAGATTTTGGATTTACCCGAAAATAAATCTGGGTGCTTCTACCAGTCTTCTTGATCAAGACTAGTCATAACCCTGATTATTTGGTAGGGTGGGCATTGCCCACCAACTCTTATTGACAAGATGAAAGATTCAGAGGGAACTCTTAACGGGCAACGCTTAACAGAAAAAACTCATGCTTAAAAACATGAGATTGAAATAATGACACCGTTTTTTTTACTGAGCTTTAAACTCAGAACTAAAGTTTCTTATCTGTTCCCTGTTCCCTGTTCCCTGTTCCCTTTTTGGTAAGTTAAGGGAAAAATGGAAGAAATTATTCCTTACCCCCTAACTTATCACCCATTCTCTGCTATAATTGATTAGCAAAAAATCAACCGTTGATTAACCTCTGGATGTCGTTTTGACTTCCAGCAGCATCATCTTTAAACCCGGACTTTTTCGCTGTTCCTGTTCGCTTGACCAATGCTAACAATAAGTAAACAGTAAGTAAGTATCCAGAGGCTAAAATAAATATCATCATAGTCATTTCCCCGTAAATCATTTTTTACCAGCTTCACCTTCGTTGGAATATAAAATTAACTGCACAAAAAAACCACAATCTCAACCAAATTAAGTACGTGCTTAATGGCTGTGTTTGGCTGTGCCAAATCATCCAGTAGAGAATTTACTCTTCCTGGACAACAAAATTTATGATTTAACCTGATTTTTGCAGACCAAACATCCGAAAACAGTGAAATTGCTAAATAGCAAAACATCACAGCCTTCATCAGCAGTCTACCTAGTCTGCGTTATTTGTCCTCACACCAGTCAGGCAGTAGATATACTACCGCTTGACTCAAGCTGGATACACGTAACTTTTTCCTTTGCAGGAAGTACCTAATCTAACTCAAGAGGCTTATGTGTCACCTTGGGAAATTCGGGAAAATCCCTTACTTCTTTAGGTGATTTGTTATTTTAGACCCAGATCACCAATGAGTATAATTACTTGTATTTAGCAATTTATCTTTGGCGAGTGAAAGTCTGAAAAATTTGAAATCTCTAGACTCTAGCGTAACACAATAGACCTAAATTTTTACCTAAATTCTAGACTAAATTTAAAATTTTCTATATTGCTACGCACAACTTTTAGAGATACTGATTCAGTCACAGAAAATTAGGCAACACACAACGTGGCAACAAATGGTAGTGTAGAACAATCAAAAAAGAATGTATTATGTACTACTCATTTACTTCATTGCCAAGAGTTATTAGACAATAATAGCATCTATCACCGTCGTGATGACAACTGCAAAATCTGTAAATAATAAATTTCTAAAATTTAATTAAAAATTCCAATTCTCAGCCTGGGAACAATTATTTACGTTTTTCACAGATTTTTTCAGGAAAATTTGGCGTAGGAACTAGGTTATCTTAAAATGAGTAAAGGATATGTAAACTTTCGTAACCTAAGTCAGAGTCCGCCCATCCATGACCCCAGCCACCTCCCTGTTTACCCCTGTGGAAGCAGACCTGCGAATACTAGCAGATAACCTAAAACAGCTAGTTGGAAATCGCCACCCCATTCTCTATGCAGCTGCCGATCATTTATTTGGCGCTGGAGGAAAGCGTATCCGACCGGCAATTGTACTGCTGATATCGCGGGCTACCATGCTAGAACAAGATATTACGCCCCGTCATCGACGTTTAGCAGAGATTACGGAAATGATCCACACAGCGAGTTTGGTACATGATGATGTAGTGGATGAATCAAATATGCGGCGTGGTGTACCAACAGTTCATAGTATGTTTGGTAATCGCATAGCCGTCCTCGCAGGAGATTTTCTTTTTGCTCAATCATCCTGGTATTTGGCTAATCTCAACAATTTGGATGTAGTCAAATTACTGTCTGAAGTGATTATGGATCTAGCTTCCGGCGAGATTCAACAAGGGCTGAATCGGTTTGATACTACTCTTTCTACAGAAAATTACCTGGAAAAGAGTTATTACAAAACAGCCTCCTTAATTGCTAACAGTTCTAAAGCTGCCGGATTACTCAGTGAAGTTTCGCCAGAAACTGCCGAAGATTTGTATAACTATGGACGGCATCTTGGTCTGGCCTTCCAGATAGTAGATGATATTTTAGATTTCACCAGTTCTACAGATACTTTAGGTAAACCAGTCGGTTCGGATCTGATTAGTGGTAATCTCACTGCACCAGTGTTATTTGCCTTAAAAGAAAAACCGTCCTTGGGGGTACTGATTGAAAGGGAATTTGCCCAAGAAGGGGATTTAGAACAAGCGTTAGAGTTGATTCAAGATAGCCAAGGCATAAACCAGGCTAGAGAATTAGCTGCTCACCATGCTAAATCAGCCGCTGAACATATTTCTATCTTAGAAAACTCAGAGTCGCGGCAGACATTAATTGAGTTAACCGATTATGTACTTAGTCGGCTCTATTAAAGTCAGTTGGTTGTTTCGATGAAGTCAGGTGCGTCAGAATCTGAAAATTGGTGATTTTAGCCTAAATTATTCCGTCTGACGCACCCTACAGACTACAAAAAACTTATAACTTGACGAGATTCAAGAGTGTTCTTCTCTTGTTCTAATTCTTTCTCCTGACTCCTGACTCCTGACTCCTAGCCCTTGTAAAATTCAAGCAATATTGGGAGGTATTGAACTATTTTGATGTTGTTTGAGACTTTGTTGGATTAATTTTTGCAAGTCAGATCGCCCGATTTCGATCGCATTAGTGGTTGTACCTGGAGTTTCAAAAAAGACTATACTATCAACGGTTTCTAATGCCACCAGTTGAAATAAAATTTGAATAACAGGAATATGTTTAGCTACCATTTGAGGGTCAAGCCCAGCAGGGGAGAATAGTGAGACATCCTGTAATCTAGGAAAAGCGTAAATCACTCGCTTTTCTAATTTTGGATTAGCCCGGTTGCTCAAGGTAGTTAAAACCCAATTCTCCTGTAGACTTTGGAGAATATAGTACTGGGAGTAGCGTAACTGTTGAGCGATCGCACTCAGTGTAGGAGCGATCGCTGCTACAAGTTGAGGTGTTTTACCATCGCGGGGTGCATTGTCGATCAGCAATTGAATTTGAGCTTGATTATCTATCATAACTTGTAAATAGCTCTAGGGTAACGGCTAGTACCAATTTTGGGTTTGAGATTTTGGACTAAAAACTAGGTTAGAACAGCCTTTTGGCTAATACTCCTATTATTTCTAGCATTTCCCATCATCCTAACCATCCCAAGTTGGTAAAATAGCAGAGTGGATGATAATAATCCCATTTAACACAGGATTGCTTGGCAAAAACTAATTAAGCCAATACCCAAGCTTTTACAAGTTGTGTTTAAGTAAGTTAGGGTATGAGTGAAAACTGAGACTATGAATCTAGCCGCAACTGCAACTACTCAGGGAGAAGATTCTATTGGTGTGGAGGCAATCTTTCAATTCGTATTGCCAGAACTTCAACAGTCAACTAAAGCTTCGGCTAAAAACTGTCATGATGTAGCAGCACGAATTACCACCGAAGTTTTACGCATTTGTCAAGAAAGTAAACGCATCCAAACTTCTGGTGATATAGAAAATGCAGCCATGACCTTGGCTAAACACCGACTCCAACAATGTCTAAGATATTATCAGTTGGGTTCTAGCCGGGGCAGGGTTGAATTACATAGCACCCTGAGTGCTATTGTTTATCGTTACATTAATCCTCCTCAGAAGCAATTGAGTTATCAAGGGCGACTGACTATAATAGAAGACTTTCTCCAGAGTTTTTATTTAGAAGCTTTAAATGCTTTTCGTCGGGAGAATCAACTCTTAGCCACCTATCGACCCCAAACTTTACTGGAATTAGCTGAGTACATGGCCTTTTGCGAGCGCTATGGTAAACGCCGGATTCCCTTACCAGGAAGGCAACAACAGCTAATTATTCTCCGAGCGCAAACTTTTTCTCAACAGCAACCAACTGAATCTACCGTAGATATAGACAAGGCATCGGAAGGTGGCAGCAATGAAGCTGATGGATCTTGGGAAGATCCTGTTGTGCATCAATTGCGATCGGCGATGGCCACGCAGCCAGAACCAGAACCGGAAGAAGACACTTTGCGATCGGTGGTAATTGCGGAGTTAATGGCTTATCTAGAAGAAAAGCAACAAACTGACTGTGCTGATTATTTCTCTCTGAGGCTGCAAGATTTATCAGCCCAGGAAATTGAGCATATTTTAGGACTAACATCGCGTCAGAGAGACTACTTGCAGCAGCGTTTTAAGTATCATTTAATTCGCTTTGCCCTACTGCATCACTGGGAATTGGTTCATGAGTGGTTAGAGGCTTCTTTACCGAAAAATCTGGGCTTGACTCCTCAGCAATGGCAAACTTACACAGCCCAATTAGACGATCGCCAGAGGTCTTTACTACAATTGAAGCAACAAGGAGAACCTGACGATAAAATAGCTAAAACTTTAAAATTATCTACGGCACAACTACAAAAACAGTGGTTTAAAATTCTCGAACAGGCTTGGGAAATTCGTAACTCATTAGTATCCGGATCAGGTGCATCTACTCATGAATAGTGACTCAGAATCCTTACAACGCCGTTTACTTGATTGGTTATTGATAAATGATGTCAAAACTAACGAGTATCCTACGGTGGAGCATAAGGAAGTTGACGGGGTGAAAAACCATCTTCAGCCATCCACTGCATCCACCAGTAGTAAGCAAGAGTTGGGACAAGAACCCCAAACCTTTCAATTAGGAGAAATTCCTACTGTGCAAGAACGTTATCAAGCCGTCCTGAAACGGCAGTTACAAAAGCAAATCCAAGACCACCCACCGTTATTTCCTTGGGAAACGCAATTTATTGATTATCCTGAGTCTCTTGAACAAAGTTCACCTGGCTTTGCCTGGGGGTGGTTGGTTAAGCCAGAACAGCTAAAGTTACCAATTCCGTTGCCAGATCAGGTGTTTCAGCAATTGGTAGATAAGTGTCAGGAATTACTGACATCTTCCTTGCCTTTAGGGGCTAAATTAGTTCAGGCAGTAGAAAACTTTTTTGATGAGGATTCTCTGGTCATTAATGATTTAGCTGGTTTGGTACTCAGAAGTTCTTACCGTTCCGTTGAGGCACCCCAGGCTGCACCCAGCATTGAGAGTAATTACACAGAGTTACTTCCACGTCAACAGATGGCGTTGTCATTAATGGCAGCTAAACAACTGTTAGAAAATATGAGTTTGTCAATTTCACCTACAGAATCGGTAGTGGAAAGACAATGGTTAACTGATGTGGGAAATTTGAGTATCCGTGTAGAATTAAATTCTGTGGATGCGGTAACTAAGTTAAGTGTCCAGAGTCAGTTACCCTATGAAGGGGTTTTGAAGTTGGGGGAAAAAGGCTGCCAAACAATGGTTCAATCTGCCCTGGCGGTGAATCCAAAGGTAGAATTATGCTGTCAGCAGTCTAACCAAACTTATACTCTGGAAGTTGAATTTCCTGAATTAGACCAACAGCCATTGTTGCTGGCGATTAATTTGACTATTTAGGGTAAATTACCATAGGTTAGTAACCGCCAACCGATTAATAATGATGGATCATATCCTGGTTTTAAACTTTACTCATCCTTAAAACAAATCGTCATCACAATTTGGGATTTTAGGTTTTGAGGAGCTAGTGCGATCAAGGACTGTTGTTTGCAAGGTATCTTTGCAGGAGATACTAGGGGGAATCAACAGTCTTTAATCATCGGCTTTTTCGGAATATTAAGGGTTGCAATGGGGGATGATGAGGATATGGGTTCAGTAGTAACTATGAGCAGACACTGGCAAAAAATGTGTAGATTTCCTTAGATGTATCAAGGGAGTCTAAGTTAGGATAGGGGGGTGAGGGTTTTTTGCCCTTAGCACGGTGTCTGTAGCGTCTACATCATAGTTTTACTGAGTTCAAAATGTTAAATTTATCCAGGATCAATCGGTTTTGGCGGTTACCTGTGGGTAATTTGCGGAGTAATGCCCAGCGATCGCCCTGGAAGGAAGTAGAAGATTCTCTGACCTTCCGGTTGCTGGTGTTAGCCTTGGTAATTTTGGGAGTTGTGGCCACGGATATTGCGGCAGAAACTCGATTTAGTTTTTGGGCTTTACCCCTGAGTGGATTAGGGACAATTTGGAGTTATTATAGTCGCCGTAATTCTAATATTCCGGTGAAATTTTGCATTGCGATCGGAATGTTGGTGGCACTTGGGGCATTTTTTAGCCGATTTCTAGGAGAATTGAATGATACGCGGTTAAATTTGTCTGAGTTGTTGATTCAACTTCAGGTGTTACATAGCTTTGATACTCCTAGACGGAAGGATTTAGGCTATTCGATTGTGATTGGGTTGATTTTGTTGGGGGTGGCGGCTACATTAAGTCAAACTATGGGGTTTGCCCCTGTGTTGCTGTTATTTTTAGCCGCTACTCTCCCGACTTTAGTTTTAGATTATCGCTCACGGTTGGGGCTGAAACCGCTAAAAAAGGAAAAGTCAGCCAAAAAGAATCCTGGAAATTTGAATTGGAAGTTCTTACTTGGCAATTTTTGGTTAATTGTGGGGCTAGGGCTGGCAATTTTCTTGGTTTCGCCCCGTTTTCCTGGTTATCAACTCAGACAGTTTCCTGTGAGTACACCTGTGGAAATTCAGGGTCAATTTACGGGACGTAGTATTATTAATCCTGGTTATGTGCGCCAAGGAAGCGGTAATGGTAGCGGTAATGGTACGGGAGAGGGCAGTGGTGGTGAACCAGGTGAGCTAGATGATACCTTTTATTATGGTTTCAATAGCCAAATGAACCAAAATCTGCGGGGTTCTGCGATGAAACCTAAAGTGGTGATGCGGGTGCGATCGCAAGCTGAGGGTTTTTGGCGTGTATTGGGCTTTGACCGTTATACAGGTAAGGGCTGGGAAATTTCCCGTAACGATCAAGTTACTACCTTTAGACAATCCCCTTGGTCTTACCAGATTCGGTTGAATTTACCACCCATTGCTACTAAAACTAGGGAGGTAGTACAAACTTATAATGTGGTGTCAGATTTGCCTAATCTGTTGCCAACTTTAGCTTATCCTAAGGAATTATATTTTCCTGCCCCGTTAATTGCAGTTGATCCTGAAAACGGATTGCGATCGCCCGTACAATTATCGGAAGGGATGACATACACCGTTGTTTCGGAAGTTCCTTACCGCGATCGCACTTTGTTAGGTCAAGCCCCTAATGAATATCCGTTAAAAATTAAACAGGAATATCTCAAACCTTATTTACAAATACCCCCCAATATCGCAGACAAAGTACGTCAACGTACCCAAGAAATTTTTACTAACTATAATCAACAAACAGTTGCTCAATCTAAGCAAACTAAAAGCCTTGATTCAACTTACGAGAAGGTTCTTTACCTGACTCAGTACATCAAGCAAAATTACTCTATCCCCGAAAATCCCCTAGAATTGCCCTATTTAGATGAAAAAGAAGACTTGGTAGAAACCTTTTTGTTTAAAAATAAAGGCGGCTATCCAGACCACTTTTCTACAGTTTTAACGGTGATGTTACGTTCCGTTGGCATCCCATCCCGGTTAATAGCCGGATATTCACCAGGGGAATTTAATCCATTTACAGGGATGTATGTCGTCCGCAACACCGATGCCTATGCAATGACAGAAGTATATTTCCCTAAATATGGCTGGTTTGCCTTTGATCCAATTCCTGGACATCCTCTTATTCCCCCTTCCATTGAAGAAGATCGAACATTTGGTGTACTCCAGCAGTTTTGGAATTGGGTAGCTGGTTGGTTGCCCTCTCCTGTGAGTGGTGTACTGAGCTATTTGTTTGGTGCGCTTTTTACATGGATATCTAGCGCGATCGGTTGGTTCATCACTTTATTTTCTCAAGGTTGGCTAGGTGTATTAACCGGACTAATTTTAACTACCTGCGCTGCTTTCTTGGCCTGGTTAGGCTGGATACAGTGGCGAGATTGGCTTAACTATCGCTGGTTAAATAAATTGCCCCCAATGGAAAGCCTTTACCAACAAATGCTACAATGGACAGCAAAGAAAGGTTTGGGTAAACATCCAGCCCAAACACCCCTGGAGTATGCCCAGGTATCATACCAGCAACATCCCCAGGACACCGCTCAGGTGATTGATCAAATCTGTCAAGCCTATGTGAGTTGGCGTTATGGTGGCCATACCCCTAACTGGCAGCAACTACAGCAAAAATGGCAAGAATTAAAGAAGACTAAGAGGGTTAATTAACAGTAGGTAAAAAACTGACTTTTGGAGTAGGTGGAATTTTGTCTCAGACGAAAATCCTTGATTTTTAGGTTGAACCACTATGGTTTCACCTATTCCATTAGAAATATTTTTAGTAGATTTGACTGATAAATAGCTAAAAAAAGCAGTGGTTTAGAAAAAAACATAGTCTAACAAGGTGTGAAGCGTTGTAACTCCCATTCTTTCGGGATAACATGGAAATAAGTTTCATATAAGCTTCACATAGTGCATTTGGTGTAAATTTTTGTTATGGAAATTCAGTTAATCAATATCGGTTTTGGCAACATCGTGTCTGCTAACCGAGTAGTTGCCATTGTTAGTCCCGAATCTGCCCCTATTAAACGGATTATTACCGATGCCAGGGATAGAGGTCAACTGGTTGATGCAACTTATGGCCGTCGGACTAGGGCTGTAATTATTACAGATTCTAGTCATGTCATTCTCTCCGCTATTCAGCCGGAAACAGTAGCAAATCGTTTTGTTGTTTCTCGTGATCATCATGTTGTAGATAATTAATTTGGAGGTGGGTATATCAGCCCACCCCTAATGAGTGTCAATCAAAGCCAAAAAAAGAACCACAGAGGCACAGAGTTCACAGAGGAATTAAGATTGGTTAATAATGTCTATTTAATTCACACGTTGAAGGGATGATGCAAGTTTCACCGATTCAGGATGGTGCTAATACCAAAGAAAGCCCGCGTCAAGGTAGGCTAATTGTTTTAACTGGCCCTAGTGGAGTAGGCAAAGGTACTTTAATGCGATCGCTCCTCCAACGTCATCCAGAAATGTATTATTCAGTATCCGTAACGACCCGTTCTCCCCGGACAGGAGAAATAGACGGAGAAAACTATTACTTCATCAGCCGCAGTAAATTTGCACAATTGGTTGCTGACAATGAATTATTAGAACAGGCAGAATTTGCTGGTAACTTTTACGGCACACCCCGTCAACCCGTGCTTAACCATATTCAATCGGGGCAGTTGGTGGTGTTAGAAATAGAACTAGAAGGAGCAAGACAAATCCGCACTTCTTTTCCTAGCGCCCTCAGCATATTTATTTTACCACCGTCATTTTCAGAATTAGAAAAACGCATACGCAGTAGAGGACAAGATTCTGAAGAAGCTATTTCTCGTCGTCTAACTCGCGCCCAAGAAGAACTTAACGCCGCAGATGAATTTGATATTCAAATCGTTAATGACGATTTCGACACGGCTTTACAGGAAATTGAAATGACTTTATTTGGATAATTGAACAGTTTTCAAACAATAGACCTCTTGCATAAATACTTTGGTGTTGCCAATAATATTCTTGAAAAGCTCACGCAAAGGCGCAAAGACGCAAAGAAGAATTTGAAAATCACGACTTTTGCAAGAAGTCTAATCTAGGAGTTACGCATTGACAGAATCTATTATACTAAACACGGCTTAATCATTTGATTCTGTGGGTAAGGGTTTAGCATGCTAAACCCCTACAAATCTGGGTTTTTCGTAATTTTGTAAAAGTCCATGTCCCAACCGTTTTTAGTATAGATAAGGATTATTTTATCTCTTGTAGGGTGCGTCAGACCCGATAATTGGGCATCTAACAGATTTTCTCTATCTGACGCACCGCACTAATATGGGATTCCAAAAGACTGAAACTAGGCAATTTCGTTCATATATATCATCTGCATTTTGTACGGTGCGTAACTCCTACAATCATTAATGTTAGATATATAGCAGTTCCCAGGTAGATTAAAAGATACCTTTAAATTCTGTTCCCTGTTCCCTGTTCCCTGTTCCCTGTTCCCTGTTCCCTGTTCCCTGCTATAAGTAATGGGTAATAGCGATATTACCCATTATTAAAAATGGAATTAACCCAATAGACCTTGGAATAATCCCAAATTACCAGTCAAAAAGTAAGCAGTTACCGCACCACCGATACCACCAATCAAGAAAGCACTACCAAAGTTATTCCAGCTTTCTCCAGAGGTAAAAGCATCTATTGGAGGGTTGGGTACAGTAACGCTGGCCAGTGCCTTGGAAGGGTTACTATTGGCATACAGAGACAAACAAGCTGTCAGAATTACAACCAAACCAACGCTTCCTAATAATCCAGCTAAGTTAGCATTAGAAGCATCACGGAGGGGACCCAATTTAGAGAATGGTCCAAATAGCAAGTAACCATGAGCCATTCCTACTTCTAGTCCACGTCTGAAAGGAGTTAAACCTGGACGATAGGCAGGTAAATTGTTGATAAACCACTTAACCAATGGAGAAGAATTGATTGGGGTTTCTAGGTTGCCATCCTGTGGGTTATTGCCAGCAGGTCTAACAGTTTCCCGATTTCTGGGGTCACTGGGCAGATTTTTTGAAGCATTTACAGCTTGAGCCATATTTTATGTTTCCTCTCAATTTAGAACGGTAGCATTTCCATATTTAATGACCTGAAACTCGTAAGCTGTAGAAAGCCTGACGAGTTTCAACAATTATTCAAATTGCCTATCTGAGAGAGTGATTAATCTAGATTAAATCAACTAACCCCAATAGACAATCTCAGGTCAAAACCTCTACGGTAGGGGGTGGAAAAGTAAGTCTGGAAAAAAGCGGTTAAATTCAATCAAAATGCCTGCGGTGATTGTCAGCCAGATGGTAGCTGCCACAGGTGCTGTAGAAATGAACTTAATCAAGTAGGATGATTGATCAGCTTTGTCAGCCATGAATTTAGTCTCCAAAACAATTGAATGAGTCCAAATAATTCCAGATGAATTAGCGTGGAGAAACAGTAATTTCTGAATCTTTAGCTGTTAATTCGCCTGAAAGTAGTTCTTTGAGTGCTGCTACTGGCCAAGCAAAACCTGTGCCGATGATAGATAGTGCCAAACCAAGATCGATTTGGATTTCTTTTAGCTCAGTGTCAGATTCCTTTTTGATCGCTTGCAAATAAGCGCGACCTACCCAGCCGATCCAACCTGCAATGTAGAGGAAGAGAATACTGGGAATTAAGAAATCGCCAGCCCGATCAAGACGACCATCTACAATTAGGTGAGGATAACCTTCTGGACCACACAGGGCTTGAGAATAACGCTCAAAGCGTTTTTTCCCTGATTCGGGGTCAGCAGTGGTGTTACGGGCATTTTGTGCTAGCTCTTGAAATGCGGGAGAGTCTTTGCAGGGTACAAGGTTAGCGCCTAAAGCTTGAGCTTGAGGAGCAAAGTTGAGCCAAAGACCAATCGCTAAAATCAAAGCAAACAATCGTTTCATGGAGTTGTTTCCTTTTATTACAAAACAAGAAGTTTGTTGTACAAAACGAAGCGGCTTGTACGGTTTTTTATTTACATAACTAGCAAGCCATCATACTCTTAGGCGGTGACAGAGTAAACTTTAAGTAAATAAAAGTTAAAGCTTCTCAATCAAACAGAGGGAACAGGGAACGGGGAACGGGGAACAGGGAAGAGAGTAAAAAATGTTTTTTCCCTATTTCTCCTATCCTTTCCATTTCTAGTCTCCTATTTTGCCCATTCTTTCCTAATCTCTATGCCAACTGTTTTAGCAATCGAAACCAGTTGTGATGAAACTGCCGTCGCAATTGTTAACAATCGTCAAGTTTACAGCAGTATTATAACTTCACAAATTGCCGTTCATCAGCAATATGGGGGGGTAGTGCCGGAGGTGGCATCGCGTCAGCATTTAGAAATAGTCAATATAGCGATCGCCCAAGCTATGGCAGAAAGTGGCTTAGAATGGGGGCAAATTGATGGCATAGCCGCCACTTGCGCTCCTGGACTTGTAGGGGCGCTGTTGGTAGGGTTAACGGCTGCTAAAACCCTGGCAGTGGTACATCAAAAACCATTTTTGGGAGTGCATCACCTTGAAGGTCATATCTATGCGACTTACTTGAGCGAACCTAGTTTAACTCCCCCATTTCTTAGCTTACTCGTTTCTGGTGGACATACAAGCTTGATTTATGTCAAAGAATGTGGTATTTACGAAACTTTAGGACAAACCCGTGATGATGCAGCAGGTGAAGCCTTTGATAAGGTGGCGCGGTTGTTAAAGCTAGATTATCCTGGGGGTCCAGTGATTGACAAATTAGCACAAACAGGGAATCCCCAAGCCTTCCCCCTGCCAGAAGGGAAAATTTCTTTACCCGGAGGGGGTTATCATCCCTACGATTGTAGTTTTAGTGGGTTAAAGACAGCAGTATTGCGGTTAGTGCAGCAATTAGAGAAAGAGCCGGGAGAAATACCAATAGCTGATGTAGCGGCCAGCTTTCAAGAAACTATAGCGCGATCGCTGACCAAAAGAGCGATCGCTTGCGCCCATGACCACAAATTAGACACCATAGCAGTAGGTGGTGGTGTAGCAGCCAACAGTGGATTAAGAAAGCACCTGCAAGCCGCAGCAGAAAAGCATCACATCCGCGTCCTCTTTCCCCCCTTAAAATTTTGTACAGATAACGCCGCCATGATCGGTAGTGCAGCCTCCGAACACCTTGCCCTTGCTCACACCTCACCCCTCACCCTCAGCGTCCAGTCTCGGCTACCTCTGACCCAAATCATGGAGTTATATCAACACTAGGCAGCAGTCAAAAAATTTAATATTTTTTAATTTCTTAGGGATTGGTTGGCAATTAAATAAAATTGGGTTTTAATCCTGTAAATCCTTTAATCCTGGACATCCTGATTCAGACAACCCCTCTTCCCTGTTCCCTCCTATTCATAACGACCAACAATCGTCCGAACATGATTAGCCACAGCCTCCGGCTGTTCTAACATAGCTAAATGTCCACAATCAGGAATTTCAATCACATTATCGCCAATATATTGAAAAAGTCGATGAAAACTCGCTAAATGCCGCACATACTTAGGTTCCATCACCTTATCCTCAGCACCAGCCAAAAAATAAACAGGCTGCTTGAGTTGTGACACCAACTGAGGTAAACGGTTAATTTCCTCCTCAGTCGTAGAATCTAAAAGACTTCCCAGAGCAGCTTCAGGGTCAGCCACAACAAAATCCACAACCCTTTGACGCGCCCAATTACGATCTAAAGGACGAGCTACACTCGCCCTAGTAAACAGCAAATCAATCAACGGCACCTGAGACAGCCAACGCGGCCGAACCTGTAAAAACTTTTGGCCAGCCAAGCGAAACTGCTCAAAGGATTCTTTAAGATAAATCCCACCACCAGAATTAATACAAATCACTCCTTTAACACAATCTGGTAATTGAGCCGCAGACCAAAGAGCAATAGTACCTCCCAAAGAATGACCAATTAACCAAACGCTAGAAATATTCAACTGTTTTAAGAGAATCCCTAAATCATCAGCATAGGCAGAAGGAGAATACAGAGAATCAAAACCAGTCCCAACTTCGCTAAAATCTGTCGAATTACGCGGCAAAAAAGCTTCATCGCGCTCCAACTCCCATCCTGCCTGAGACTGAGATTCACCAAAACCGCGCAAATCATAAGATAAGCACTGAAAATCAACTGATAGGCGAGAAATTACAGGTTGCCAGTATTCATGACTATTCAACCAACCATGGATAAACACCAAAACATGAGAGCAAGACGTGGGGGCCGTCAACTCATAAGTATGTGAAACGCCTAAAATTTCTATTGTTGCCATACCTCTATCGTACCGAAAGAGAAAACCAATTCCAACTCTGAAACTGGTAAATTCATTGACCAAGTAGCCTTTGTCGCACTCCTTCAGCAATTTTATGACCAAGATATTCTGGAATCAGGCTTTCGTTAGGGCCAAGCAAGTAGAGTATCAGTCTTGTACGTCCCCTCCAAACTAGCAAATTAGCATTAACCACCAGTAGGTCTTCTTGCCAAATGGCGTACATCACTTTATAAAATAATCCTGGTTGATTATCAGCTTCAATCACTAAAGCCGGGAGATGAAAAACCGGATCAACGTAGAACTCGGTTTGTACTTGCTCTAAACCAGCATCAAGATTAAATTCTACAGCCAGCATTTCTTCTACCTCAAACCGACCTGCTAAAGCCTCACGAATAGCACGGCAAACATTATCTGCTGTTTTTTCTGTTAGGGCTTTGCTACCACGAGAAACCAACAGTTTGATAAAAACTAACATTGGTGGTCTGATTTGACCGTATAAACTCAGCCCGTGGATAGTTAGTCCATAGGCTGCCAATACCCCAAAAATATCACTCAGGAGAAAAGACTGGTTACGGTAGGCAAAATGCAGGGCGCTTTTGCTACCTTCCGGTTTGATCTCTATTACAGCCCGTTTGGTTTTATAAAGCCGATATGCCAGTCGTAAATTTTGTAGTTGAATTTCACTGCTAACAAATTGTTCATAAAACTGAGGGAACGCTCTATTAAAGCGTTTTAGAAGTTCCAAGGTCGAAGATTTTAAACCAGAAGCCATCTTTAAGGGTAATACTTACTTTATTTATCAGCTAAAGCTAAAAACGTTGTTATGTATTGAAAGTCTCAAGTCTAAAGACACTGAGATTATACTGACAAAGTAAACCGAGGCTTTGCCCTGAACGCCGTCAAACGGTAATAGCCAAAGTCTAACTCTCACTACGGTCGTCAAACACCGTTTACCCACTAAGCCTAAGTCTAAGCTAGGACTTACGCATTGACAAACTTATTAAGGTCAGCATTCACAATTAAAGCATTAGCCGACTGATACTAAAAACTCTAGTCAAAATTTTAGCTAAATCTACTTAAAATTGAGGAAATTTAAGTAACCCAGATATTGACAAAGGCAAACTATTTAATCTAGAATACCTTTTTAGGCGATAAATAACCCTTAGAATCTAAAAATTTTAAGGTAAGGCAAGCTTTATTTAATATATGGATTATTATATAGAGTGGGCTAATCCCCAATTTAAGCTTGTGGACAAGAAGGAGCCGACTCCCTTGGTTGAAACAAGAAACAGACCCTCTAAAGAAATTTCTCTTTAGTTGAATGACTAACTTTAAATAAGTTTAGCCAATTTCTGTATAGCAATGTCAAGTTAAGCGTGAATTAACATTCTTAATGAGTGACAATCACATCAGTCATACTACCCGAACCACGTTGGCATGGGTTTTTGGAAAACTTGGTTTAGTCCTGCTGAATCTGTAGCGACAAATAAAACAACTGCTTTTGATGAGCAGATAGTTCAGCCTAGAGGAAATTCTATTTCCAGCAAAGATCAGATAGTTTTTAGTACGGAGCGAGATATCGATCTGTATGAATTAGAAGAACTATGTGACTCAGTAGGCTGGTCGCGCCGCCCTCTCAGAAAAGTAAAAAAGGCTATTGAGCATAGTTTTCTCGTAGCTTCAATGTGGCAAGTGAGAGGAAACAAAAAACGCTTGATTGGGTTTGCTCGTGCTACTTCAGATCATGCTTTTAATGCGACTATCTGGGATGTGGTAGTTCACCCAGACTTCCAAAGTCAAGGGCTGGGCAAGGCACTGATGAAATATGTTCTTAAAAAGTTGAGGAATGAAGAGATTAGCAATGTTACTCTCTTTGCTGACCCCCAGGTTGTGGATTTCTACCGGACTATGGGGTTTATGCCTGATCCAGAAGGTATTAAGGGGATGTTTTGGTATCCTCAATAATCAGGAGTCAGGAGTCAGGAGTCAGGAGTCAGGAGTCAAACCCTGTTGTGAAACGAGTTTCATTAATGGTTTATGTCAAGCTGCTCTAACAATCAATGTCCTAACCACCTTGGCGGTTGCTATATTACTCTGTGGGGGCGGATAAAACCCGCCCTTTTAACGTTTAGTTAAGTAGCTATAATGCTGGGGATGTAGCGATTGTAGGAAATTTGGGCATCGCTCAATCTCTGGTCTTAGTGGTCAGGAAAATTAAATTCTCAATTTTTCTAAATTTAAAAGTTGTTCAATTAGTCTTTTATATGATATAGTAAGAGAAGTGTTGAAGTTAAGCTATGTTTAGCTAAAACTAGAGTGTGATTTTTTCGGGATGTAGCGCAGCTTGGTAGCGCGCCTGCTTTGGGAGCAGGATGCCGCAGGTTCAAATCCTGTCATCCCGATTTGTTTGAATTTATTAAAGAAAACAACAAAGTTTGAAGGTTTTATTGCGTAGACCTATTATTTCTGTGGTTATTTAGGAATATGAATTAAATAAAGTGCAAAAGTAGGGTGTGTAAAGCCCTTCGGGCATGGCTACGCTAGAGCGACAGCGTAAGAGGGTGTTTGCAAAGTCTAAATTTATACTCGCCCTGGCGACTAGAAGTCGCGGCTACACATACAAAACCCACCTCCGTGGGTTTCAAACCCTTAATCTTTCCTTAGTCCACGTAGGTGGACTTGGCTTGTGTAGTAGTGTATCCCTTACGGGAGCCGGAGGCTCTATTATATTCGCCCAAAACTTTTAAAACATCTTCTTAGACCAAATAAGGTGCGTCAGAAACTTAAAATTAGCGATTTTAGCCTAAATTATTCTGTCTGACGTGGTTGGTGAGCTTGCCGAACCACACCCTACACAGTACAAAATATCGGAAAAATTAATAAGTAGCAACTTGAGTTAGTAGTTGGAACAATAGATTAAGTCCTATCGTCACCTAAAACTCAGAAAGACAATAAGCTTATAATGGATCGACTAGAGTATTTTTAAGTAAATCGTTAATCTGAAATTGATTGACTTAAACTATTGACGCAAGGAGCAGTCATGAAATCACTGATGCGGTGGGGATTGAAGTTGGGTATTGCGGGGAGTGTAATTTTAACAGGGTTGTGTGGTGTGGGTAATTTGCGAGCGATCGCTTTACCAGAAGCCCAAGTAGTACAAGTGTTACAAAAAGTACCTATTTTTACGCTTACTTATCCTAAAGGCGAATTTGTAGTTTTTCCAACTAAGAATGCTTCTAAGACTATTTCACAAATAGGGTTTTTTATTAGTAAGCAAGATGCTCAGAGGTTTCTGGATAATCGGATCAAAAAAGAAAATCCAGAGTTGGGTAAAACCTTACAGGTAAGACCGATATCTTTAGCAGACTACTATAAACTGTTACTAGAAAATAAAAAGAAAGCTGATTCTTCTGTAGTATTTACCTTAGTTCCGACGCAGCAACAGGTAGAGTTGGCTAGAAATTTACTAACTGCCAGTGGTCAACCAGGGGAGAAATTCAACGGGATTCCTTTATTTGTACCAAAATTTAAGGCTGATAATAGCTATTTAACGATTTTGCGGGGCAAAGAGCAATATATCCCGTTCTATTTTGAAAAAGAGCAAGCATCGGCTTTGTTAAATGAGTTTAAAAAAAGCTCACCAGATAAGGCAAGTAATACGGAAATCCAGGTAGTCGATTTGTATGGTGTAATTGAAAATCTTAATAGTAGCAATGATACTAATTTGAATAAGATTTTCTTGTTTCCATCACGGGAATCTATTGATTTTATCCGTTCTCTTGTTCCAGCGTCGTCTAAACCTAAGAAATAGTAAATTTTGAAGGGTTTTAATGGCTGTTGAAGTCAGGAAATCCAACATTTTCTCGGTTTTGTTGGGTTGTGGTAGGCTAAAGAGCATACGTGTCAACTTAACATGAAATTCTTGTAATGCCGTTAGATCAAACTTATTCAGTTCCCCAACAATCAAGAAGAACCCCGCCCCCGCTTTTGCTAAAGCAAAATCTCCCCTCAAGAGGGGAGGGGATTAAGGGGTGGGGTAAAACGGCTGTGGGACAACGATTAGAGCCTAAGTTGACACCAATGGCTAAAGAGCAATGCTTAACCCAACCCACAATTTTTTTAACTAACCTGTATTTTTGATGATATCTTGAGTTTCCTAATTTCTGGGTTACAACTTTGGCAGTGGAGAAATGGGGCAATTGAGGGAGCGATCGCTCATGATGTGCCACCAGAGGAAGTGGATTGGCTATTGGCAGAAATAGCGGGTTTAGATCGGTTGACCCTGCGTTTAGAGTCTTTCAAAGAATGGACACAAATTAAGAGCCGGTTATCTTGGCAAGAGTTAGAGCAGTTGTGGCAGAGGCGATTGGACGATCGCTTGCCGATACAGTATATTAGTGGTAGTACACCTTGGCGCAGGTTTAACTTGAAGGTTTCCAGTGCGGTGTTAATTCCCAGACCAGAAACAGAGTATTTGATTGATTTAGCGGTGGATGCTGCTAATGATCAGGCGAAAAAAGGACTTTGGGCTGATTTGGGGACTGGTAGTGGGGCGATCGCTGTGGGGTTGGCTGAAGCTTTACCAGCAGCGGAAATATATGCGGTTGATATTAGTTTAGAAGCACTAGCGATCGCTCAAATTAATGCTAAAAATTTGGGTTTTAGCGATCGCATTCATTTTTATCCGGGTTCTTGGTGGAATCCCCTAACCGAACTGAAAGGCCAATTTATTGGAATGGTATCAAATCCACCTTACATCCCTAGCAGCACCGTATTAACCTTACAGCCGGAAGTGGTTAAACATGAACCACATTTAGCCTTAAATGGTGGAATTGATGGTTTAGACTATATTCGTCATTTAATAGCCATTTCCCCTGGTTATTTGCGTCCTGGTGGAGTATTTTTGCTAGAGATGATGGCGGGACAAGGAGAGATAGTCCGTCAATTATTGGTAAATCAAGGTAGTTATAATAATATTCAAATTCATGCCGATTTAGCGGGAATTGAGCGTTTTGCCTTGGCTTATTTAAATTAGGAGTCAAGAGAGGCAATCAAAAAAGGTTCAGAATAATCTATACTCTACACAACTCTACACAGATGGGATTTTAGCTTTTACAAGATTACAAAAAAACCTTAATATCTGGTAGGGGTTTAGCAATGCTCAAATGAAAAAACCATTAATTGAACTCAAAGGTGTGTGTAAGTCCTTTGGTAAAAATCAAGTGTTAGATCATGTAGATTTAACGATTTACCAAGGGGAAGCACTGGGAATTATTGGCCCTTCAGGAACGGGTAAATCTACGATTTTACGAATCATAGCCGGGTTGTTACAGCCTGACGAGGGAGAGATTTATATCCAAGGGGTAAAACGAGAAGGGTTAGTGGAAGATGGGGGTGACGCTGTAGGGATTGGGATGGTGTTTCAACAAGCAGCGTTGTTTGACTCCTTAACGGTGGATGAAAACGTGGGTTTTTCATTGTACCAACATTCTAGATTAGAGCGATCGCGCATTCGAGAACTGGTAAAAGAAAAGTTAGACATGGTAGGATTACCAGGAATAGGTGATCTTTACCCTTCAGAACTTTCTGGAGGAATGCGAAAACGGGTAAGTTTTGCCAGGGCGATTATGTCTAACCCAGATCAACCCCAAGATACCCCAGAAATCCTATTATACGATGAACCCACAGCCGGACTAGACCCCATAGCCTCAACAGTGATTGAAGACCTAATCCGCAGTTTGCAGTGTAGAGAGGGAGTCTGTAGCACCTATGCTATTGTTACCCACCAAAAGAGTACAATTCGCCGCACATCGGACAGAATAGTATTTCTTTATCAAGGTACTGTGCAGTGGGAAGGTACAGTCAGTGAGGTAGATTATACAGACGAGCCATTGATCAGACAATTTATGAGTGGTAAAGTCAATGGTCCGATTCACGTAGTTGGTTAATTTAATTTAGAAACTATGCTGAAAACTCAAAACTTAGGATTTATTTTTGGGTGGAGGAAAAAATGCGAGATTTAGTTCACGGCTTCACGTCTGCACGGACATTGAGGGAAGGTTCAGTAGGACTGTTGTTTTTAGTAGGATTAGGAGCCTTTGGGGTAGTAATTCTCTGGTTGAATAGATTTACCCCTGGAACTCGTTCTTATAAAGCTGTGGTGGAATTTGCTAACGCTGGGGGGATGCAAAAGGGCGCGCCAGTCCGCTATCGTGGTGTCAAAGTGGGCAGTATTTCTAAGATTCAAGCAGGGATAAATGCTGTTGAGGTAGAAATTCAGATTGCTTCATCTAGCTTGATTATGGATCGTAATTCGAGTATTGAAGCTAATCAAACTGGTCTGATTAGTGAAAGTATTATTGATATTACACCCAAAAGTTCTCTGATTGAGGGGGCGAATCTGGCTAACCCTTTAGATAAAGATTGTAATTCTAGCCTGATTATTTGTAATGGCGATCGCTTAAAAGGTCAAATCGGTATCAGTGTCGATGAATTAATTCGGGAATCTTCTGATTTGACTGCTAAATTCAGTAATCCCAAATTTTATAACAACGTCAATCGTATTTTAGAAACCTCTTCAGATGCAGCTACCAGTTTTTCTGCACTTAGCAAGGAACTCCAGAGTTTAAGCAAAAGTTTCCAAGGAAGAATAGGCACATTATCTGATACTGCTGTCACCATCCAAAAGGCTACAAATCAACTCACAGCCACCTCGACAAAAACAGCCAATCAATTGGGTAATACAGCTAACGAATTTAGTCTCACAGCTAAACAAGCTGGTCAGTTGTTGAATAATTTAGATAGTCTGTTGACAGAAAATCGTTCTTCTCTGGTTGGGACTTTAAAAAATATCACCGAAATCAGTAACCAATTACGTCTAACTCTTGGCAGTTTATCACCGACAGTTAATCGTTTAACCCAAGGGGAATTATTAAAAAATCTAGAAACTCTCTCAGCTAATGCAGCCGAAGCTTCAGCTAATTTAAAAGACGCTTCTAAAACTTTAAATGACCCTAAAAATATTGTACTTTTACAACAAACCCTAGATTCTGCCAGGGTAACATTTGAAAATACCCAAAAAATTACCTCTGATTTAGATGAATTGACGGGTGATCCCAAATTTCGGCAAAATCTCTTGCAATTGGTGAATGGCCTGAGTAAGTTAGTATCCTCTACAGATCAAATACAGCAACAAGCAAAGGTGGCTGTGACTTTAGATTCTCTGAAAGCATCTGTAAATAAATCCGGTGTGGTAGTTTCTCCCGTTATACCCAAAAAACAGGCTTTAATAATTAATCCTTCACCTTCAACAACTGAAAATCTAGACCAACCTCTCGAACCAATTGCGATTCCAGTTATCCCCAATTCCTCTGAAGAACAGTTATTGCAGCAGTTACGAGAATATAGAAATAAAGTTGAAGATGTCAAGCTGGGTAGTGAAAGTGAATAATCATGGATACAGACTGGGGAGAACTATAAGAGGGTATTTGAAAACTTTTTCGTGTGGTATATAACACTTCTAGATCCCCCTAAATCCCCCTTGTTAAGGGGGACTTTGAAAAATTTAGCCCCCTTTTTTAAGGGGGGTTGGAGGGATCTAAATAAATTCTGATACTTTTCAAACATCCTCTAAACCACAAAATCAAACTATTCAGCCATTTTAACTATATTATGCAATCTACGAATTATGCAATCTACCATTACTCTCACCATTACCACAGGTAAACTCTCCGGTAAACAATATGTATTCGATAGTCCTACTACTTGTTTAATTGGCAGAAATGATGATTGTTACCTATCAATTGCCAATGAATTTGACCACCGTATTTCCCGTTATCATTGTTTATTAGATATCAAACCTCCAGAAATACAAATACGAGATTTAGGAAGTTTAAACGGTACTTATGTAAATAATCAAAAAATTGGTGGAAGACAATCTCATCAAACCGCAGAAGAAGCCACCAAATTAAACTTTCCTGAATATAATTTACAAGACGGTGATCAAATTACTTTAGGTGATACCGTCATACGAATTACAATTAAAATTCCACAACCAGTTAATCCTACCCCTCCAATTCAACCACCAAATCAACAAACTCCAAATTTCTTCACACCAGCGCCCCCAGGGAAAATAAAATTATTCGACATAGTTAAAAAATTAATCAACTTAGCAGCTGGTGGAAATAGAAATCTCAAAGCATTACGCGATTATCAAATCATCAAATCTATCGGGAAAGGTGGTTTTGGTGAAGTTTATTTAGCCCAACATTCCCAAACTGCTAAACTTGTCGCGTTAAAAGTCATGTTACCAGCCATAGCTGGAAATGAAGACTCTGTACAAATGTTTTTGCGAGAAATCGAAAACATGAAAACCTTAAAACATCCCCATGTTGTCGAATTATTTGATTATGGTTATGCAGAAAATCTATTTTTCTTCACAATGGAATATTACGAAGCTGGTAATGTTTACGATTTGATGCGGCAATTAGGAGGAAAGTTACCTTTAAATACAGCTTTAGCAATTATTCACCAAGTTTTAGACGGTTTAACATATACCCATAATGCCGAAATTCCCTATGTCAAATTAGCCAGTGGCGGCTTTGGCAAAGGAAAAGGATTGGTTCACCGTGATTTAAAACCAAGTAATATCTTTCTCTCTATTATTAACGGCCAATTAATCGCCAAAATCGGTGATTATGGTTTAGCAAAATCCTTTGATTTAGCTGGTCTAAGTGGACAAACTATCACCAAAAGCGTAGGAGGAACACCCGGTTTTATTCCCCGTCAACAGGTACTTAAATATAGAGAATCCAAACCAGAGGTAGATGTTTGGGCAGCAGCAGCTTCTTTATATAATATGTTAACAGGATATCTTCCCCGCAACTTTGGAGATGATCCTTTATTAC